>DATBKN010000251.1:0-4503 GCA_036555845.1 Gemmatimonadaceae bacterium
GTGGAGGTCATCCGGAGCGGTGAAATCTCTGTACGAGGCGGGTGAGTGGCGGGAGCGTGTGGGAATCGAACCCACCCAACCCGACGTGGTCGGGTCACAATCGTTTTGAAGACGATGAAAGCCACCAGGCCCCATCCGCCCCCAGATCGCCTGCGCCTATACGAGCGTGATGGCGTTGGCCCGACGGCTAGTGACTTCGCCGATCGCGACAGCGCCAGGAACACGCGCAAGATAGTCTTCAACTTTTGCGGCTGGGAGCGCAACGAGTAGACCGCCCGACGTTTGAGGATCCACAAGCAGTGTTCGATCGACGCTGCTCGTACTGCCCCACTCTACGTGCGGTTCCACATAAACGCGATTGCGCTCGGCACCGCCGGTCGAGATTCCATCGGCGATGGCCTGACGCACCTCGTCGAAGACGGGAAGCGCGGCGACGTTCACACGCAGCGAGACCTCGCTTCCCTGTGCCACGTGGAGCGCATGGCCGAGGAATCCGAAGCCCGTGATGTCAGTCGCGCAGCGCAACGCGAGTGCGCGTGCGGCCTTGGATGCCACGGCGTTGAGTGATCGCATCGCCGCGATAGCAGGCTCGAGAGCACCAGCGGGCAGTCTTCCACGCTTTTCGGCAGTCGTTAGGATTCCGGTTCCGAGTGGCTTGGTGAGGACGAGCACGTCGCCGGGAACGGCGGCGACATTTGTGAGAATGCGCGCCGGATGCACCGTGCCCGTCACGGCGAGTCCGTACTTCATTTCCTCGTCCACAACCGTATGACCACCGACGATGTGAGCCCCTGCCTCGTGCACCTTGTCGAGGCCGCCGCGCAGAACCTCGGTGAGGATGTCAATCGGCAGCTTGCCCGTTGGAAAGCCGACGATACACAGCGCCGTGATGGGCTCGGCGCCCATGGCAAAGACATCGGAGAGCGCGTTCGCCGCGGCGATCTGCCCGAACGTGTATGGGTCGTCGACGATGGGGGCGAAGAAGTCGACGGTCTGCACGAGCGCGAGATCACTCGTTAGGGCAAAAACGCCGGCGTCGTCGAACGTATCATGTCCGACGAGGACGCGTTCATCCGCGGTTCGCGCGAGCGGCGCGAGCGCCTCGACCAGGTCGCCCGGACCCATCTTGGAGGCTCAACCGGCGCAGCGGGCGAATTCGGTCAGACGAAAGAGATCGGCGCGTGTGTGTGACATTTCAGAGACCGGGGTTTGAGGTCTGAGCAATCAGGCAGGAATCTTGGCAACCGCATCGATTTCAACGCGCACCCCTCTGGGGAGGCCGGCCACGGCGACCGTCGTGCGAGCTGGTCGAGCGCTGCCTAACGCGGTGCTGTAGACTTCGTTCACCCTCGCGAAGTCGTTCATGTCCTGAAGAAAAACCGTTGTTTTCACGACATCGTTCCAAGTGGCCCCGGCGGCGGCAAGCACGGCGGTAAGGTTCTGCAGTACTCGTGTGGCTTGCGCCGCAACATCACCGCTAACGACTTCGCCAGTGGCAGGATCGAGCGCGATTTGGCCGGCTGTAAAGAGAAAGCCTCCGGCGACAACACCCTGGGAGTACGGACCAATCGCGGATGGTGCGTCTTTTGTCTGAATGGTGCGGGACATGGCCTAACTAGGGGTTAGGGTTTGGGATTCGGGGTTAGGCTACGAAAGGCCTATGATACTCCCGTCTGGGCGCACGGACATTCCCTCGGCAGCGGGCGTCTTCGGCAATCCCGGCATCGTCATGATATCGCCCGCTTGCGCCACGACAAAGCCCGCACCGGCAGACGGATACACTTCGTGCACGTTAAGGCGAAAACCACGCGGCCGTCCCAGCTTGGTTGCGTCGTCCGTGAGAGAGTACTGCGTCTTCGCCATGCAGACGGGGGTTTTGCCGAGCCCGATGGACTGCAGGTACTCGATGCTGCGTTCGGCCTTCGGCGCGAAGTCGACGCCGTCGCCGCCGTACACTTTCCGGACGATGAGCTCGATCTTCTCCGCGATCGGCAGATCGGTTGAATAGATCGGCGCATAACGAGAGCCACCAACCTTCAGCATGTCGAGGACAGCGCGTCCCAGCTCGGTGCCGCCGGCTCCGCCCTTGGCCCACACTTCGTTCAGCGCGACGCGAACGCCGGCCCGGCGCGCGCAATCGCTGACCATGTTGAGCTCCGCGTCGCTGTCGGTCTGGAAGCGGTTCACGGCAACGACGACAGGCACACCGAACTGGCTCACGTTCTGCATGTGGTGCTCGAGGTTCGGGAGGCCACGCTCGAGCGCGCCGAGGTCTTCGCTGCCTAACGCATTCTTGGCGGCACCGCCGTTGAGCTTGAGCGCGCGGACTGTCGCCACCAGCACGGCGACCTCGGGGTTCAGTCCGGCGAAACGGCACTTGATGTTGAAGAACTTCTCGGCTCCGAGATCGGACCCGAAGCCAGCCTCGGTGACGACGACGTCGGCCAGGCCTAACGCGGCGCGCGTGGCAAGCACCGAGTTGCAGCCGTGCGCGATATTACCGAATGGTCCCGCGTGCACGAATGCGGGGCCGCCTTCGAGCGTTTGCACGAGGTTCGGCCGGATCGCGTCTTTGAGCAGCATCGCCATCGCACCGGCCGCCTTGAGATCGGCGGCGCGGATTGGTTTGCGCTCGGCACCTGCTGTCGAGCCGACGATAATGCGCGACAATCGCTCGGACAGATCCTGCGCCGATGACGCGAGCGCGACGATCGCCATGATCTCGCTCGCCGGAATGATGACGAAGCGTTCTTCGCGCGGGAGCCCGTCCGCTACACCACCCAAGCCGATGATGATCTTGCGCAAGGCGCGATCGTTCATGTCGATCGTACGCGGCCACGTTATGCGGCGAGAGTCGATGCCGAGGAGATTGCCCTGCTGCAAATGGTTATCGAGCATCGCCGCGAGCAGCGCATGAGCACTGGAGATCGCGTGAAAGTCGCCTGTGAAATGGAGGTTGATGTCCTCCATGGGCAGCACCTGCGAATAGCCGCCGCCGGCTGCGCCGCCTTTCACACCGAATACGGGACCCAGGCTCGGCTCGCGAATGCATAACGTGGCGTTCGCTCCGAGCGTACGAAGCGCCTGCGTTAGGCCGACTGTCGTTGTCGTTTTTCCTTCGCCGGCCGCGGTTGGATTGATAGCGGTGACGAGAACCAATCGTCCCTTGGCAGGACGTTGCGTGAGCTCGATGGGAATCTTCGCCTTGTACTTCCCATACATGTCGATGTCGTCGGCCTGCAGTCCGAGCTCGGCCGCGACGTCAACGATTGGCCGCAGCTTCGCGGACTGTGCGATTTCAATGTCGGCAGGAACTTTGGTCACGAACGCTTTCTCCAGCGCGTGAGGGACTGGTACGGGCGCGGGATTCTAGACGCCAGGCTGTGGCTGGGCTAGGCCGAAGAATGTCTGCGTGTTTTGCACAAGCAGCGGCGCGAGACGCTCACTATCCACGCCGCGCGCTGCGGCCAGGCGCTCCAGCGTGAGGCGCACGTACGCCGGTTCGTTGCGATGACCGCGATGAGGGGCAGGCGCGAGATACGGAGCGTCCGATTCGATGAGGACTCGATCGACAGGTGGGATACGAAGGAGATCGTCGTCGGACCACTTCTTGAAAGTGATCACGCCGGCAAACGAGAGAAACCATCCGGCATCGAGCGCTGTGCGAGCGAGAGTCGCCGGGCCGGTGAAGCAGTGCAGCACGCCGCGCACACCTTCTTTCCCCGCCTCGTTCAGCATCGCTGCCGTGTCGTCGACTGCGTCGCGCGTGTGCACGACGACTGGTTTTGTCAGTTCGCGCGCGAGCGCCAGTTGCTCCGCAAAGGCGCGCCGCTGCTGCGGTCGCGGCGAGTTATCGTAATGGTAGTCCAGGCCGCACTCGCCGATGGCGACGGCACCACTCGTTGCGAGCGCGCGTAACGCGTCAGGCGTGGAGAGTGGATCGTAGGTCGCCGCATCATGCGGATGCACGCCGGCGGTAAACCACATGAACCCGTTATGCAGCGCCGCCAGCGTGCGGGCGCGCTGCGCGACCTCGACGCTTTCGCCGATGACGATGACTCCTTGCGCACCCTGCTCCCTGGCGCGCTGGATGACCGCGTCGCGATCCGCGTCGAAGGCCGGGTCGGCCAGATGCGCGTGCGCGTCGATGAAGGGCAGCACCTAAACGGCAACCGCCGCGTTACCGCGGCGGTTCGTTAGGCATGCTTGTACAGACACGCGAGCGCTAGCGCAGCGCGGGCGTACGATCGGGGCGTTCGGTTTTCGACGCGGCCCGTGCTTGAGCCGTCGAGGCGTGCGCCTTGTCGGTAGACTCTCTCGGGAACTTGCGCTCGATGAAGAGCAAGAGCGGCGACGCGACGTAGATCGAGCTGAACGTGGCGACGAAGATACCGAACGCCATGACCCACGCAAATGGACGGATGACGGCCCCTGCAAAAATGAGCAGCATCGTCGTCGCCGCGAGCGTCGTCACGTGTGTGAGCACCGATCGCGGAAGCGTTT
>DATBKN010000252.1:0-5965 GCA_036555845.1 Gemmatimonadaceae bacterium
TCTCGACAGGCCGGACACCCCAGGCGCGGGAACGGCCACGCAGCGGTGCACCTGAAGCAGCGTAGAATTCGCGTGTGGCCTTCCTTGTCTGCGCGAAGTTCGGCGAGCAACGGCAGCACGCCGCACGACGGACACGTGCCGCGCGTCCAATTGCTGGCGGTGATAGACTCGCGCACCGCGGCGTAACCGGCGCGCAGGAATGGCCGCACCGCGAACTCGACCAGCGTGATCAGCTCACCGTACGCCTTTCTGGGCATCGTATCCCAAGTAGCGGCGAGCGCCGTCTCACACAGCGTGGCCTCATCGAAGAAGTAGCGCAGCGGCGCGACATCGGCGCCGAGAAACGTCACAGCGCCGGTGAGCGTAGGATAGTCGATCAACGGTTCGCCGGCCAGTGCCGGGATGGCTTCGCCGAGTCGCACGTGCACGGCGGCGACATTTGGAACGCCGTTAGGCAACGAGACCGCGATCTGGCGCGACTTCTCGATCACGGCGAGCAACCGCTCAACGGCCGGCCTGAATGTCATTGCTTCTCGCGAGCGAAACGTTCCACGGGAGCAGGCGCGCGGCCAGGCATGAGCGTCGTGTCAGCCGGATGCGGATCCGGGTGAGCCAGCTGGGTGACGTGCTTGTTGCCGATATCGGCGCCCGGACCGCCGTCGCGCGTCCGTTTGGCTTCAGGCGAGCACGTCATCGCCGTCAGTGCTACGGCAGCCATGGTCACGATCTTCTTCACAGCTTCCAGAGCGCGATGTAAGGCCACTGCGGCGCCATGATTACGACGAAGCGAAGTAAGAGCCCGCCGGCTAGCACGCAGGTGGCGCCTAACGCGGGACGCCGCGTGAAGGCGCCTGATCGAAGATACGGGAGCAGCAACGGAAAGAGCATACCAATGCCGATCACGCCGAGCCAGAACAGCACACCCCAGCCGCCCGTAATGAGAGGCCGCGCAAAGCGACCCAGTGTGATGAGCATGACGACGATCGTGAGAAGCTCCAGCATGATGATCCAGCGATCCGCTGCTTCGAGTTTGCGCAGAGACACGCTGGATTCGCGATCGTCACGTCGCCTGAGAACTAAAATGAGCAGCGCGTACGCTGTCGACGCCGCGGACAACAGGAAAACAGCGCCGAGCAGCCGCGCATTGTGCCAGAGCGGAACATTCGTCCCGACGAGAAGGACGCCCGTGTATCCGCCGAAGAAGAGCGCGAAGAACATGCCGACGACCGACAAGGCTAATCCGAGCGGGCGCGGTCGTGCGCGTCCCCACTGCACCAGGCGCACGGCTCGATCATTCGTTAGGCGTCCGCTGTCGACGAGCGCGCCGAGGAATGCTGCGCCGCTGAAGATCGCGAAGATCGCGAGCGCCCAGGACCCGAGCGACATGGGCGCCCAATACTTCAGCATCGGAAGCGGGATGCGCTCGGATTGAATGAGCATGTGCCAGAAGCGCAGCGGCTTGCCGAGGTCCACCGTCAGGAGAAAGACGCAGGCGAGCACGAGCGGGAACGCGGCGAGATAGCAGAAGCGCGTGACGGGTCGGTCGCGCGGGTCGCCGCCGAGCAGCGCGAGCGTGCCGATGAAGTACAGTCCAGCGGCGAGTCCGCCGATGAAGAAATAGAGGATGATGAACCAGCCCCAGTGCGGTGCGTTAGGCATCTGCTTGGTCGCTCGCCGGTTCGGCTGCCATCTCGTCCATGCGGTGTTTGCGGAAAGCCGCGATCCCCGTCACTGCCACGGCTGCTGCCGCAATGGTACTCAGCGCGAAACCCTCGCCAACGTTGGCCGACGCCATTTGCGGGTTTTCGGGGAGCCCATAAACGCTCGGCTTGTCCACGAGCACATAAAAAGAATTGAGCCCGCCGAGTATGTCTTCCTTGCCGTAGACGTAGGCATCGATGCCCTGGGCGCGCAGGTTGGCGACGCGCTGGTCGGCGTATGTCATGAGCTCATCGACGTCGCCAAAGCGAATCGAATCAGTGGGGCAAGCTTGCGCGCACGCGGGTTCCTGTCCGTGCTGCAGCCGATCGTAGCACAGCGTGCACTTGTGCGCCTTGCCGTCGGGGCCCGTGTCGACGACACCGAAGGGACAGGCACTCACACACGCGCGGCAGCCGTTGCAAACATCCTGTTGAATGAAGACGGAATCGAACTCCGTGCGGATGATCGCGCCGGTGGGGCACACCTCGAGACACGGCGCCTGCACGCAGTGTTTGCAGACGTCCGACATCATCAACCAGCGCGAGCCTTTGAGGAAACCGTCCTGCTGGCGATCGTCGGGGAACTGCTCGATGAATTTGACGTGGCGCCAATTGAGCGCCGAGAGGCGGCCTGTGTTGTCGTAGGAATCGCCCGTTAGGCTCCGCGCGCCGCCTTCCTCCGCGGGGAGGTTGTTCCACTGATGGCAAGCGACCTGACAGGCTTTGCAGCCGATGCAGGCCGTGGTGTCGGTGTAGAAGCCTTTTGCCATATAGCTCTTAGGTCTTAGCGTAGCTCGTTGGGATCGTGAAGACCGAAGAGCTAAGAGTTAAGGACTCGTCGTTATGCATGATACACCCCGTCGGGTTGATCGAGTGGAGCATAGAGGATCTGCTCGACGGATTCAGCGCGCAGCGCCAGCTCGATCCCCGCATCTATCTGCGCTTCGGCGGCTTGCCGTTCGCGACGCCCGACGTGTGGCAGTGGCGTCGGTGCGTCGGTCAGGCGCTGCCTGATGGCGATCGCTCGGCGCCCCGGATCGACCTGACACATGAACGCCTTCGACTCGTGGATCGAGACGTTAGGGTCCGCTATGAGCGCCGAGAGCGAATTGACCACCTCTCCCGTCACGATCCCACGATAGCCCCAGTGCCACGGCATGCCGACCTGGTGCACCGTGCGCCCATGAATGTCGAATGGCCGCATGCGCCTGGTGACGAGCGCCTTGCACTCGATTGCGCCGCGCGGCGTGGACACGGTGACCCAGCTGGCATTTTCGATACCGCGTTCGCGAGCCAGCTCGGGCGAAATTTCGACGAACAGTTCCGGTTGCAGCTCGGCGAGCCACGGCACCCATCGACTCATCACTCCCGTTAGGTGATGCTCCGTCAGTCGGTACGTCGAGATGACGATCGGGAAGTCCGGGTTGCCGGGATCGATGTACTTGTTGCCCACGACGTTGAACGTCTTGGCGACTGGGTTCTTGCGCTGTGGGTAGAGCGCGTTGTCGACAGGCCCTTCCCACGGCTCGTAGTGCGTCGGCAGCGGGCCATCCGTGAGACCGCTCGGCGCGAAGAGCCACGCCTTGCCGTCGGGCTTCATGATGAATGGCGCGTCGCCGTCGTGCGCGTCGACGCCGCCTTTGGACCACACGCCGCGCGCGTTAGGCGGCTTCGTCACGGGGAAGTCGGGGACGTCGAAGCCGACCCACTTCTTCTGCGCCTCATCCCACCAGACGTACTTCTTGCGCTCGGACCATGGGCGGCCGGCCGGGTCCGCGCTGGCGCGGTTGTAGAGGATGTGGCGATTGGCGGGCCAGGCGAAGCCCCACCCCTGCGAGACCCAGTCGTCGCCGACGCGAGCGGCGGCCCGGTTCACGCCTTCCTGGGGATAGACGCCGGTGTAGATCCAGGCGCCGGAGATTGTGGAGCCGTCGTCTTTGAGATCGGCGAAGGATTTCACCGGCACGCCGTCGGCGACGGTGTAGCCGTTGATCTCTTTGAGAATGGATACGGCCCGCGCTTCGCCGTGTTCGTCTTCCTCGAAGTTCCAGGTCAGCGAGAGGAATGGATCGGTGGGAGGCGCAATAATTTGGTTAGGTGCCGCGGCGGAATCGGCGTTATTTCCCCGGCGGGGGGGCCCCCCCGCGCCACCAGGTGCTGCCGCGATCGGTGCGCCGTACAACTGCCTCAGTCGCTTCGCCAGCTGATGCGTGAACCAGATGTCGCTGCGACAATCCTCCTGCGGCATCACGCCGCGCTCGTGCCACTGCACCAGCCGCTGCGTATTCGTAAACGATCCGTCCATCTCCGGCACCGTCGCCGCCGGCAAGAAGAACACCTCCGTCTTGATCTCGTTAGGTGACCGTACGTCCGGAGCGTGCCAGAACTCCGCCGTCTCCGTCAAGAAGATATCTCGCACCACGAGCCAATCGAGCTTGGCGAGCCCCGCGCGCTGGTACACCGCGTTCTGACCGCCCACGGCGGGATTCTGGCCTAACGCCATGAAGCCCTTGATCACACCCTCGTGCATCGCCGTGAACATCGGCATATGCGAATGGTCGCCCACGCTCTTGGGCAACAGCTGATAGCCCCATTCGTTGTCCGCCGTCGCAGCGTCGCCGTACCACGCCTTGAGGAATGACACGGTGTACTTCCGGCCGTTCGCCCACCAACCGGTCGTAGGCATCTCACGCGCGAGATAGCCGTCCAGCGTATCGTGCTCGCGCAGCTGGCCACTCGGCGCCGGCAGATATCCCGGGAGCAGGTTGTACAGCGTCGCGATGTCTGTCGACCCCTGAATCGTTGCGTGACCGCGTAGCGCCATGATGCCGCCGCCGGGCCGCCCAATGTTGCCTAACAACGCCTGCACGATGCCGGCCGTCCGGATGTATTGCACGCCGACAGTGTGCTGGGTCCAACCGACCGCGTAAGCGAAAGCCGACGTTCGCTCGCGTCCGGAATTCTCGACGAGCGCCCGTGCGGCGGCGAGGAACTGTTCGCGTGAGCAGCCGCAGATCTGCGATACCATCTCCGGCGTGTAGCGCGAGTAGTGCCGCTTGAGGATCTGGAAGACGCAGCGCGGATGCTGCATCGTCGGATCCGTGCGCGGCGGCGTTAGGCGCAGATCGATGCCTGGTTGACCTTCTTTGGTTTGAGGCTCGTTCGCCCCCTTGGTCAAGGCCCTCTGTTCTACAGTCCGTCGCGTGCCGGCATACGCCCAGCTGCCTGTCTCGTACTTGCGTGTCTCGCTATCGAGCCCGGAGAACACGCCTGCGAGATCTTCCGTATCTTTGAAGTCCTCGTCTATGATCGTCGCGGCGTTCGTGTAGGCCACGACGTATTCCTTGAACCACGCCTCGTTCTCGATGATGTAGTTGACGAGCCCACCCAGGAACGCGATGTCAGAGCCGGAGCGGATCGCGACGTGAAGATCCGCCACCGCGCTCGTGCGCGTGAAGCGCGGATCGACGTGAATGATCCTGGCGCCACGATCCTTCGCCTTCATCACCCAGCGAAAACCCACCGGGTGGCATTCGGCGAAGTTGGAACCCATGATCACGATGCAGTCCGAGTTCTGCAGATCCTGCTGAAACGTCGTCGCGCCGCCTCGTCCAAACGTGACCCCCAGACCGGGGACCGTGGACGAGTGTCATATCCGTGCCTGGTTCTCGATGAAGACTCCGCCCAGGCCGCGCCAGAGTTTGGCCTGGACATAATTCCACTCGTTGTCCATGGTGGCGCCGCCTAACGAGGCGATGCCGAGCGTGTGGTTCACCGGGACTTCGCGCCCGTCGATCGTCATGGTGCGCCGGAAGGTCTCGTCGCGCGTTTTCTTCACTCGCTCCGCGATCATATCCATCGCGCGCTCGAGGTCTATAGCCTCCCACTTGGTCGCACCGGGGCCGCGGTATAGCGCCTTCTTCTGGCGCTCGGGGTTCACGGTGAGTTGGAAGCTCGCCGCGCCCTTGGGGCACAGGTTGCCGCGGTTGATCGGCGAATCCGGAGTCCCTTCGACATTCACCAGCTCGCCGTCGCGGACGTGCAGAAGCAGCCCGCAACCAACGGCGCAATACGGACAGATCGAGGGAACGACCTTCGTCTCGCGAATCTTCCAGTCCTGCGGCACGGTCGCAGCGCGGACAGCGTCCTGGTCGGCGCCAAACGCCATGATGGCGCCGAGGGCGGATCCCGTCGAAGAGTGTGCCGAAGTCCTCAGGAATTCGCGGCGCGTCAGGCGCATTGTCGAGCTCGATCGGCGAGAGGAG
>DATBKN010000253.1:0-3783 GCA_036555845.1 Gemmatimonadaceae bacterium
CACCCGGCGCATGAGCTGTCGATGGGCATGTCCGGCGATTACGAGATTGCAGTAGAAGAAGGGGCGACGTTGGTGCGGCTGGGGACCATCCTGTTCGGGGCGAGAGCGACATGAGCGACGAATCGTTCCACCTAACGCCACTCGACATCCGGCGATACGACTTCGGTTCGGCGCTGCGAGGCTACGACAAGACGCGCGTGGACCAGTTTCGCGAGCAGGTCGCGAACGAAGTCGAGCGTCTGGTGCGCCAGGCGCAGGAGCTGGAAGCGAAGGCACGGGGATTTCACGAGCAGCTGCGCGCGTTCCGCGAGCGCGACAAGGCGATCAACGAAGCGCTGATCTCGGCGCAGCAGCTGCGGGCAGAGGTTCGCGAGCAGGCTGATCGCGAGGCACAGCTCATTCTGCGTGAGGCGCGCGCGGAGTCCGAGCGCATGCTATCCGACCAGAAGCAGCAGATGGTGCGTGTCGAAGCGGACCTCGAGGTGTTGGTAAGACAGCGGCGGGCTTACCTGGCGCAGCTGCGTGCGATGATCGAACGGCAGCTGGCGGAAGTTGAGGCGGCGGAAGCGTCGCCTGCTTCGTTAGGCTCGGACCGTCCATCCAGTGAGGAACCGCCGCGCCCATCGGCTCAGACCCCGGCGTGGCTCGATTCGTTGGTAAAGGAATAGAGTGGCCGCGAGGGACGGACTGCGCAGTGTGAGTGACGAGGGCGTGGCGGTGGAGGCGATGCAAGGGATGCTGCACACACTGGAGAACGTGGAGGCATCGGCCGCTGCCATTCAATCGCGCTTTGCAGTCACGCCCGACGTCGCCATCATCCTGGGCACGGGCCTCGGCGGACTCGCGGGCCGCATCGAATCGGCAGTCGCGATCGACTACGCGGACATTCCGAACTTTCCGCTCTCCACTGTGGAGTCGCACGCCGGGCGTCTCTTGTGCGGCACACTGAGCGGCAAGAACGTGGTGGCGATGCAGGGGCGTTTTCACCGCTATGAGGGGTACACGCTGCAGCAGGCGAGCTTTCCGGTGCGCGTACTGCGCGCGTTAGGTGCGCGCACGCTGATTGTGTCCAACGTGAGCGGCGGCATGGTGCCGACATGGAATGCGGGAGATCTGATGCTGATCTCGGATCACATCAACTTGCTGGGAGACAACCCGCTCGTCGGCCCTAACGATGACAGGCTGGGGCCGCGCTTCCCGGACATGTCCGAGCCGTACGATCGCGAGCTGCGCGCGATGGCACGCGACGTCGCCCGCGCTGAAGGCATCGCGCTGCGCGAGGGCGTGTATCTGGCGCTGAGCGGGCCGTCGCTGGAAACACGCGCGGAGTATCGCATGCTGCGAACACTCGGTGCCGACGTGGTGGGGATGTCCACAGTGCCGGAAGTGATCATCGCCGTGCACGCGGGGATGCGCGTGCTTGGTTTGTCGATAATCACTGACATGTGCATCCCCGAGATGCTGGAGCCAGTCGATGTCGCGCGTATCATCGCGACGGCGGGGCAAACGGAGCCGAAGCTGACCGCGCTGGTGAGCGGCGTTGTCCGCCGGCTCGCTGCCTAACGCAATTCCAGTTCAGTTCCAGCCATGGCGTCCGAACGTTTCCGCCTCTTGCCGTCCGACGTGTCCAGCGATGATCTCGAGCGCGAGGTCCTCGAATGGTGGCGCGCCGAAAAACTCTTCGAAGCGTCGGTAAGGGCGCGGGAGGGGAAGCCGGCGTACGTCTGGTTCGAGGGGCCGCCCACGGCGAATGGGCGGGCCGGGATCCACCACGTCTTCGCGCGCACGATCAAGGATCTCTTCTGCCGGCACCGCACGATGCAGGGGTACCATGTGCCGCGCAAAGGAGGCTGGGACACGCACGGCCTGCCTGTCGAGATCGAGGTCGAGAAGGCGTTAGGCATCAGCGGGAAGCAGGACATCGAGGCGCTCGGCGTGGCCAAGTTCAACGCGCTGTGTCGCGAGAGCGTGTGGCAGTACAAGGCAGACCACGAGTCCATCTCCGAGCGCGCGGCGATCTGGATGGACTATGAGCACGCCTACGTCACGTACGAGAACTACTACATCGAAAGCGTGTGGTGGGCGCTCAAGACGCTGTATGACAAGGGTAAGCTGTATCGCGGGCACAAGATCCTGCCGTATTGCCCGCGCTGCGAGACGGCGTTGTCGTCGCATGAAGTGGCGCAGGGATATGAAGACGTCGAGGATCCGTCGATCTATGTTGCGCTTGAGGTCGCAGGTCGCAGGTCGGAGGTCGGAGAGCCGCGGCGCCTTCTGGTTTGGACGACGACTCCATGGACGTTGGTGTCCAACGTTGCGGTCGCGGTTCATCCGGATCTCGAGTACGTCGAGGTTCGCAAGCGTAAGAACCCTGACGGATCGCTCATCCTGGCGGAGGCGCGCCTCAAAGCGGTGTTAGGCGAGGATTACGTCGATCGCTGGGAAACGATCGGACGCCTACCCGGACGAGAACTCGTCGGCTGGATGTATAAACGCCCGCTCGACTGGGTTGCGTATCCCGAGGAAGGGAACCACGAGCTCGTCGTGGGCGAAGATTTCGTATCGCCGGAAGACGGTACCGGCATCGTGCACATGGCTCCGGCATTCGGCGCGGACGACTACGCCGCCGGGCAGCGGCACGCGCTCGCCTTTCTCCAGCCTGTCGATGCGCGCGGTCGTTTCGACGCGACGCTGGACATTGTGGGGGGAAAGTGGGTGAAGGACGCCGACGCGCTCATCATCGAAGAGCTCAAGCGGCGCGGCAGCCTGTGGAAGGCGCAGCGCCTAACGCACGCCTATCCACACTGCTGGCGCTGCGGCACGCCGCTTTTGTATTACGCGCGTGAATCCTGGTTCGTGCGCACAACGAGCTACAAGGACGAGATGCTCGTGCGCAATGCGCGCATCGACTGGCATCCGCCGGGAATGCAGGACGGCCGCTTCGGCGAGTGGCTGAAGAACAACATTGATTGGGCACTGTCGCGTGACCGTTACTGGGGAACGCCGCTGCCGATCTGGGTGAACGACGTCGATCCGAACGAGATGGAAGCGATCGGATCTTTCGATGAGCTGGCGCAGCGCGTCGGCAAGCCGCTACCTCAAGACTTCGACGCGCACAAGCCGAGCGTCGACGAGTACACATGGCCGGCCAGGAGCGGCACCGGCACGATGCGGCGTGTCCCGCAGGTTATCGATGGCTGGTTCGACTCCGGCTCGATGCCGTTCGCTCAGTGGCACTACCCGTTCGAGAATCGTGACATCATGGCGCGCATGTATCCGGCCGACTTCATTGCGGAAGGCGTGGATCAGACGCGCGGCTGGTTCTATTCGCTCCTGGCGATCGCGACAGGCTTGGGCGACGCACTGCCTAACAATGATGTGCTGGGTTCCTCTGCCCAGGTGAGCGGAGGGCGCGGCACACTGGTCCGTCGAGCGGATGACACGGCGCCGTTTCGGGCCGTCGTCGTAAACGACATGGTGCTCGACGCGCAGGGCATCAAGATGTCCAAATCGCGCGGCAACATGGTCGATCCATGGAGCGTGATCGCCAAGTACGGCGCCGATGCCGTGCGCTTCTTCCTCGTGGCCTCGAGCCAGCTGGATCTGCCGCGCCGCTTCGACGAGAACGCGATCCGTGAGATCGCGGCCGGCGGTTTCCTCACGCTCAAAAACGTGTACAGCGGGAGTTTCGCGCAGTATGCGAATTACGGATGGGAGCCGAGCGACGGCGACCCGCCGCCAGGCAAACGGCCGCTGATCGACCGCTGGATGCTGTCGCGCCTC
>DATBKN010000254.1:0-17507 GCA_036555845.1 Gemmatimonadaceae bacterium
GAGGCATAGTGTGGCGAGTCCGCGCTCGACGCCGCGATCAGCCATCGCGTGCAGCAAGGTCGTGAGCACGCGGGCGCCGCTGGCGCCAATGGGATGGCCCAGCGCGATGGCACCACCGTTCACGTTGACGCGACTCCAATCCCAGCCTAACGCATCGCCATCGGCGAGTGCCTGCGACGCGAACGCCTCGTTGGCTTCGATGAGCCCGTAGTCGGCGATCGAACGACCGTCCTTTTTCATCAGGTTGCGTACGGCTGTCACCGGAGCGAAGAACAGGTCCTGTGGCTCCGTCGCTCCCGTGGCGTATGCATCGATGCGGGCGAGCACCTTGAGTCCATGCGCCTGCGCGTATGCCTCCGACGTCACAACGGTCGCCGCCGCGCCATCGTTCAGCGTGGACGCGTTGCCTGCCGTCACGGTGAGATCGGCCCCTGGACGATCCGCGTTAGGAAACGCCGGTCGGAGCCTGCCTAACGTTTCGACAGTCGTATCCTTGCGCGGCCCCTCGTCGCTGTCGATGACTGTCGCTCCCTTCTTGCCGGGAATCAGCACTGGCACAGTTTCCGACTTGAATTTCCCGCTCTCGATCGCCGCGACTGCCTTACGATGCGACTCGGCGGCGAATTCGTCCTGCCGCTCGCGCGCGATGCCGGCCTTCTCGGCGGTGTATTCCGCGTGGCCACCCATGTGCACGTCGCAGAACGAGCACCAGAGCCCGTCGCGGACCATCCCATCGACAAGCGTCTGGTCGCCGAGCTTCACGCCGGCGCGTATACCATACAGGTAGTGCGGCGCGTTTGACATCGACTCCATGCCGCCGGCAACGGCGACCTGGAGGTCGCCTGCGCGGATCGCCTGCGCGGCGAGCATGACGGCCTTGAGTCCGGAACCGCAGACCTTGTTCACGGTCATTGCTGAGACGGTCGCGGGGATACCGCTCTTGATGAGCGCCTGACGAGCAGGCGCTTGTCCCACGCCGCCCTGCAGCACATTCCCCATGATCACTTCCTGGATTTCGTTCGCGGGGACGCCGCTGCGCTCGACGGCGCCGCGGATAGCGATGGCGCCGAGTTGTGGTGCCGTGAGTGGAGCGAGTCCGCCGAGGTAACGCCCGATGGGCGTGCGCGCGGCGGCGACTATTACTGGAACGCGAGCGGAATCTGTCATTGTGGCTATCTACGGATATACGGCGAAGGCTTCGATCTCGATGAGCCACTCGGGGCTGACAAGTGAAGCGACGCCAACGGTGGATCGCGACGGTTTCGTGGGATTGGCGGCGGTGCCGAAGAACTGCGCGTACGCGTCGAACCAGCCCTGATAGTCGAACGCGTTCCCCTTGTTCCTGTCAGCGACGACGTAGACGCGCAGGTAGACGACGTCCTTCATCGTTAGGCCCTTCTCCTTCAGCTGATTCTCGATGTTGTGGAGAATGCTGATGCCCTGCGTCTTCGTGTCGCCGAAGCGCTGCGGCGAACCCGCCGGTGCGGTGCTGTCGGCCACCGATGGAACGGTGCCCGACGTCCAGAAGTACGCTTTGTTCGCGGGAATAGCGACGTTGGACGAGATCGGTGATCTCGGACTGCCACTGAACGTGACTGATGTGGGGGCTTGGGCGGCGGCTGACACTGTGGTTCCGATGAGGAGGCCTAACGCGAGTAAGTGTTTCATTCGTAGCTCTTAGGTCTTAGCTCTCAGGTCTCAGCTCTGAGCGATCGTTACAACCTGAGAGCTAAGAGCTATGGCCTTGTTAAGGTGTCAAAGCTCGGCTCCGAATTTCGTCAACAACTCGTTCGATGAACGAATCCGTCGACACAATTTCCTGTTTCTTACCTGTTCCGCGCACACGGATAGCGAGAGTGCCCGCCTCCGCTTCGCGTTTGCCTAACACAGCCATATAGGGGATCTTCATCAGTTCCCCTTCCCGAATGCGATAGTTGAGCGTGTCGCTGCGGTCGTCCATGCGCGCACGGATTCCAGCCTTCTTCATCCGCTCCGTGACTTCGCCTGCCTGAGGAGCAAGATCATCAGAAATAGGCAGCACGCGCACTTGCTCCGGTGCCATCCAAACAGGAAAGGCGCCCGCGAAATGCTCGATGAGAATCGCGAGGAAGCGCTCGATCGAGCCGCTTACGGCGCGATGAATGACGACAGGACGATGTTCGCTGTTATCGTCGCCCACGTAGGTGAGATCGAAACGCTCAGGGTTCTCGTAGTCGAGCTGAATGGTACCGAGTTGCCAGCTGCGGCCGATCGAATCGGTGCAGTGAAAATCGATTTTCGGTCCGTAGAACGCTCCATCTCCCTCGTTGAGCTCATACGGCACTCCAGTCGCCTCCAGCGCAGCGCGAAGCATCGACTCCGATCGATCCCACTGCTCGTCACTGCCAATGCGCACGTCCGGACGTGTGCCGAACTTGAGCTTCGCCTGCAGGCCGAATGTCTCGTAGTACTCCAGAATGAAGCGCGTGAGGAACTTCACCTCGTCGGCAATCTGACTCTCGGCGAGAAAAACGTGGCAGTCGTCCTGCTGAAACTGCCGCACTCGCGTTAGGCCGGACAGCGCACCAGTCAGCTCGTTGCGATGCAGAACGTCGAACGTGACGTAGCGCAGCGGCAGCTCGCGGTACGAGTGCTTCTTCGACAAGTAATAGAGGTAGTGCGACGGGCAGTTCATCGGCTTGAGCGAGAAGTCATACTCCTCAGTCTCTTTGTCGAGCACGAGGAACATGTTCTCGCGGTACTTCCCCCAGTGGCCCGAGCGCTCCCACAGCGACTTGTTGTAGAGCAGCGGTGTCTTGATCTCCTTGAACTGCTCGGCCTGCCGCTCACGCACGAACTCGGTGATCACATTGTAGAGCGTCGTGCCGCGCTCGGTCCAAAAGACGGCCCCTGGCGATGCGGGATGCATCATGAACAGGTCGAGCGCCTTGCCTAACACGCGATGATCGCGGCGCTTCGCCTCTTCGATGCGATGCAAATACGCGTCGAGGTCTTCCTTGCTCCAAAACGCCGTCGCGTAGATGCGCTGCAGCATCTGACGCCGCTCGTCGCCGCGCCAATACGCGCCCGCGGTATTCAGCAGCTTGAAGTGCTTGAGATAGGACGTGTCCGGGACGTGCGGTCCGCGGCAGAGATCGATGAACGGTCCATCGGTGTACGTCGAGATCACTTCTTTGGCATCGAGGTCTGCGATGCGCTCGAGTTTGAGCGGATCGTCAGCAAATCGCTTGAGCGCTTCGTCGCGATCGACTTCCTCGCGCACGAACGGATACTTTGCGCCGACGACCTTCTGCATCTCGGCTTCAAACGCGACCAGGTCGTCGGGCGTAAACGGCTGCGCGACTTCGAAGTCGTAGTAAAAACCATCATCGATCGCAGGGCCGAAACCGATCTTTGCGTCCGGCCGCAGCCGCCGAACCGCCGTGGCAAGGATGTGGGCGCCTGAGTGACGCAGTACGCCCAGCGAGGCGGAATCGCGTTGAGTCAGCACGCGAAACGCACCGCCGCGGCGAATGGGCGTCATGAGATCCTGGATTTCGCCGTCCACTGTGACCGCAATCGCGTCGCGCAGCAGCCGCGGCCCGATCGTCGCGACGACGTCGCGCGCGGGTGTTCCGGGCGCGATCTCACGCGTGCTCCCGTCAGGGAGCGTCAGCGTTAGGGAAGCGGCGCTCGCGGGTGGGACCTGGACCGACATGACTTAGTGAGAGGCGTCGAGGAAGGGTGTGACGCGAGGCCCGTAGATGAACGCCAGTGCAATGCCGATCGCGAGGGCACCGAAGACGACCAGCCAGAGTACAACCCGCCGAGTGCGACTCGAGGAGGGAGCTGAAATCGGCGCTTGTCCCGGCGGTGGCGACGTCATGGGGGCAAGTTATAGAGGGGCCAAACGGTGAACAATCATCGTTATCGCGGCATTCCCACAGGCGGCGCGCTTCGTCACCGTGCGGGCGCGCACGCACCAGCAGGGTTTTAACTTGCCCATTGACGATGCCCACTTCCGACTCCATCACCGATCTGCCGCCCCAGTACGACTCTGGGTTCGACGCTGCCCGCTATGCGGAATGGGAGCGAGCGGGACTCTTCCACGCCGGTGCCGATCGATCGCAACGTGCAGGCGGAGATAGGCAGCCGTTCGTGATCGTGATGCCGCCGCCGAACGTCACCGGCGTGCTGCACATGGGCCATGGATTCAACAACACGGTGCAGGACGTGCTCGTTCGCTGGCGTCGCATGTGTGGCGATGAAACGCTCTGGCTTCCAGGAACAGACCACGCCGGCATTGCCACGCAGAACGTGGTGGAACGCCAGCTCGCCGCGGAGGGCAAGACTCGTTTCGATGTGGGCCGCGAAGCGTTTGTGGCGCGCACGGTGCGCTTCGTTCAGGAAACGGGCGGGACGATTCTGGCGCAGCTGCGCGCGATCGGCGCCTCCGCCGATTGGGCGCGCACGGCATACACGCTCTCACCCGAGCTCTCTCGCGCGGTGCGCGAGGCCTTCGTGCGGCTGTACGAGCGCGGCCTCATTTATCGCGGGCATCGCGTCATTCACTGGTGTACGCGATGCCTAACGTCACTCTCTGACGAGGAAGCG
This sequence comes from Gemmatimonadaceae bacterium, assembly GCA_036555845.1. Lineage (GTDB taxonomy): Bacteria > Gemmatimonadota > Gemmatimonadetes > Gemmatimonadales > Gemmatimonadaceae > DASYRX01. The sequence goes on from DATBKN010000254.1 coordinate 4,594, forward strand.
GAGTTTCACGAACAGAACGGCCAGCTATACCACATTTCGTATCCGGTGACGCCCGTGAACGCGGGCGAAGAACCGCGCGCGATCGTGATCGCGACAACGCGCCCGGAGACGATGCTCGGCGACGTCGCGGTGGCTGTGCATCCTGATGATGAACGCTATCGCGAGCTGGTGGGTCGCACCGTGCGGCTGCCGATCGCGAACGTCGAGGTACCGATCATCGCAGACACGTACACTGATCCGTCGTTCGGCACCGGGGCGCTCAAGGTTACTCCGGCGCACGACGCGAACGACTTCGAGGTCGGACAGCGGCACAATCTCGCGATGCCGGTCGTGATCACAGCGACTGGAGAGATGGGTGCGACCGGCGAAGATGCTGCTCGTGTGCCTTCAGAGCTCGTCGGACTCGATCGATTCGTGGCGCGCGAGCGGATCGTGGAGCGACTGCGCAACCTTGGGCTGCTGGTCAAGGTTGAGCCGCATCACCACGCTGTGCGTCGCTGCTACCGCTGCAACACCGTGGTCGAGCCGCGCCTGTCGGACCAGTGGTTCGTGCGCATGCGTCCGCTGGCCGAGCCGGCGCTGCGCGCGGTGCGCGAGAAACGCATCCGCGTCCTGCCGGAGCGCTGGGAGGCGGTGTACGTGAATTGGCTCGAGGGGATCCGCGACTGGAACATCTCGCGGCAACTCTGGTGGGGGCACCGCATCCCGGTCTGGTACTGCGACGAGTGCGGCCACATGTCGGCCAGCCGCACAGATCTCTCGAGCTGTCCAGACTGCGGCGGCAGTGTACGCCAGGACGAAGACGTACTGGACACGTGGTTCTCATCGGGGCTGTGGCCGTTCTCCACGTTAGGCTGGCCCGATTCGACCGAGGACCTCAGGGCGTTCTATCCAACCGACATGCTCGTTACGGCCCCGGAGATCCTCTTCTTCTGGGTGGCGCGCATGATCATGACGGGGTACGCCTTCCTGGGCGAGGCGCCGTTCCATACGGTGTACCTGCACGGGACCGTGCGCGACACCAAGCACGTGCGCATGCAGAAATCGTTAGGCAACGGCATCGATCCGCTCGACGTGGTTCAGCTGTATGGCGCCGACCCGTTGCGCTACACGTTGATTTCCAGCATGGGGCTGGGCGCGGACACGATCCTCGACCCCAATGACCTGGAGCGATCCTTCGCGCCGGGGCGCAACTTCGTGACGAAGTTGTGGAACATCGGCCGCTTTCTGCTTACGAACGTGGGGAGCGAAAGCGTGGCGCCGCTCGAGCGGATCGCGCCGGAGCGCCTGACGAGCTCGGATCGCTGGATACTGGCACGCCTCGATGCAGCTATCACGGCTTGCGACGCTGCGCTGGGACCGGCTCACCCGCGAGACGCTACCTGGACCGAAGCGCAGATGACCGAGGGGCTTCGACTGAACGAGTACACAGAGGCTGCGCGCTCGTTTGTCTGGAACGATCTCGCGGACTGGTATGTCGAGACGAGCAAGGCGCGACTGGGAACCGCTGGCCCCGACCGCGATGTGGCGCGCACCGTGCTCATTCACGCGTTCGATCAGGCGCTGCGACTGCTCCAGCCGATCGTGCCATTCGTGACGGATGCGCTGTGGCAGCGTTTGCCCGGGCGCGCACCTAACGAGTACATCGCAGTGGCTGCCTGGCCAAGCGTACGGCATGCGGCGGATCGTGGCGCGGACTTCGAGCTCGTGCGCGAAATCGTCACGGCACTGCGGCAGTTGCGCGGCGAGTACAATGTGGCGCCGGGCCGTACGCTCGAAGCCATCGTTGTCCCGCGCGACGGTGCGGCGAGCTCGCTGGAGCGAGAACGCGGCACGATCGAACGGCTGGCGCGCTGCACGCTGCTGATTGGTCCGGCCCCGGCGAGTCACGGGCCCGCGGCACATCAAGTGCTGAGCGGCGGCAATGAAGTGATCGTTCCGCTCGAGGGCGTGATCGATGTGGCCAAGGAGTGCACGCGCCTGCGCGCCGAGTTGGCGTCGCTGGAGAAGCAACTCGCCGGCCTCACGCTGCGTCTCGCGAATGAGCAGTTCATCGCGCGCGCGAAGCCGGAGATCGTGGCCGCCGAACGACAGAAGGAGGGTGAATGGCGCACACGGAGCGAGCAGCTGCGTGCCAAAGTGCTCGCGTTATGTGGCGCCTAACGCTACTGCTCGCCCTGGCGGCATGTGCCTCGCCGGGAATCCCGCCGGGCGCACCACCTGACTCCGCCGCGCCGCGCGTCCTCAAGGTCACGCCGGACAGCGGCACGCGAAGCGCGCGCGTCGACGGCATTCAGTTCCTGTTCAGTGAGGTGGTGAGCGAGCAACCGCGCGGGGCGGGCGACCTCGCCGGCATGTTCTTGATCTCGCCGTACGACGGCGACCCGCGCGTGTCGTGGCGCCGGACCAGGATCTCCGTCGCACCGCGCCGTGGGATCAAGCCTAACGTGACGTACGTCGTACGCCTGCTCCCCGGCATCGCGGACCTGCGCGGCAACATCGACAGTGCCGGCCGCGTCGTCATCTTCTCTACGGGGCCGACGATCGCCACCGGCGTACTGCGCGGAATTGTCTTCGACTGGCTCGGTCAGCGGCCGGCGACGAAAGCATTTGTCACCGCCATTTCCCTTCCCGACAGCACGCGGTACATCGCGATGACGGATTCCATCGGGCACTTCGACATCCACGCCGTGCCACCGGGCCGCTACCTGGTGCGCGCGCTTGTGGACGAAAACAACAACCGCGACGTGGATCCGCGCGAGCCGTTTGACACAGCCACGGTGGCGCTGAACGACTCGCTGAGCCGCGAGTTTCTCGCCATCGTGCGCGACACGCTCGGTCCGGGAATCGCCCAGGTGAATCGAGTGGATTCGGTGACGCTGCGTGTGGTCTTCGATCGCGGCCTCGACTCGACGCGGACGCTGACCGTCAGTGACTTCACGCTCAAGGCGCAGGACTCGTCGGTCGTGCCAATCACCTCGGTGATGACGGGCCGCGCCTTCGATCGGCAGCGCGACGACTCCGCACGTCGTGCGGCTGTCGAGGACTCACTCAAGCGAGCGGCTGTGCAGGATTCCGTTCGCCGGGCGGACAGCGTGCGCGCCGCAGCCGCGGGGCGCCCGTTAGGCAGGCGGCCAGGAGCCGCAGCGCCACAGGCGCCGCGACCGGACACCACACCTCCCCGGCGGCCGCCGCCCAAGCCCAGTGCGCTCGCACCGCAGACGGACGTGGTGCTGCGTCTCGTGCGACCGCTGCGACCGGCGACGAATCATCGTCTCCGGGCCGCGAACGTCCGCAGCTTCCTGGGATTCCAGCGAACGACGGAGCGCCAGTTCCAGACGCCACGCGAGGTACCGCGCGACACGACGCGGCGAGACACGACAGCAAAACGCGATTCTGTGAGTCGCCATGACTGACCTCCGGCGCTCGCTTCCCGCGGTGCACGCCGTTTTGGAGCGGCCGCGTGTCCGGGAGCTGCTGGATCAGACGCCGCGCAACGTGGTGCTCGACGCCATACGCGCCGTGCTACACGAATCGCGCGCCGCTGGGGCGCAACCTAACGAGGACGCGTTGGATGCGGCGATCGCGGCCGAAGTGGCGCGCAAGACGCAACCCTCGTTGCGGCCTGTCTTCAACGCGACGGGCGTGGTGTTGCACACGAACCTTGGTCGCGCTCCGCTCGCGCGTGCTGCGATCGAGGCAATCGCGCGGACAGCAGGCGGTTCCAGCAACCTGGAATACGATCTGGCGCGCGGCGAGCGTGGATCCCGCTACGGCCATTGCGTACAGCTGCTCTGCGAGCTGACTGGCGCCGAAGACGCGATCGTGGTGAACAACTGCGCGGCCGCGCTTGTACTCGCGCTCAATTCGTTCGCCGAGCACAAAGGCGCGCTCGTCTCGCGCGGCGAATTGATCGAGATCGGCGGTTCGTTCCGCGTCCCTGACATCATGGCGAAGAGCGGAGCGAAGCTGGTCGAAGTCGGTACGACCAATCGCACACACGCCGACGATTATCGGCGCGCGCTCGCCAGCGACACAGGCGTCATCGTCAAAGTGCATCGCAGCAACTTTGCCGTGCACGGATTCGTCGCCGAAGCGACGTTGGAAGATCTCACGCCAATCGCGCGTGAAGGAAACGTTCCGCTGCTTTTCGACTTCGGCAGCGGGCTGATCGTATCGCTGGAGCGCTACGGGCTGGCCGGCGAGCCCACGGCGCGTGAAGCCGTGCGCGCCGGCGCCACCCTCACGTTCATGAGCGGTGACAAGTTGTTAGGCGGCCCCCAGGCGGGCATCATTGTCGGCGATGCTGTCGCCGTCGGCGCGTGCCGCCGAAATCCGCTGGCCCGCGCCCTGCGCGTCGACAAGCTGACGCTCGCCGCGCTCGAGGCCACGTTATCGCTTTACCGCGATCCCGAGCGAGCGCTGCGCGACGTTCCAGTGCTGGCCATGCTGACGGCCGGCGCGGACGAAGTGCGCCAGCGCGCCACACGCATCGCGAGCCGCCTAACAAGTGTCGGACAATCAGCAACCGTGGAAGCATCCGAGGCCACTGTGGGGGGCGGGGCTTTTCCAACCGCACGCATCCCTTCGTATGCCATCGTGCTCGGCGGTGACGCGGTGGCGGCCGAAGCGCGCCTGCGCGGCGCGGCGCAGCCCATCGTTGCGCGCGTGGCCGGCGGCCGCGTGTGGCTCGATGTGCGCTCGGTACCGGAGGAGCAGGACAACGCATTCGCGCTGGCGCTGGAGCAGGCCCTCACGGCATGAACGAACCGCCCAAGCGGCGTGCGGCATTCCTCGACCGAGACGGAACGCTGATCACGGACGTGCACTACCTCGCCGATCCCGAGAGCCTCGTGATGATGCCTAACGCGGATCTCGCCGTGCGGGCGCTGAACGACGCCGGATGGCTCGCGATCGTCGTTACGAATCAGTCCGGCATCGCGAGGGGCTTGGTCACAGAGGAGCAGTACCAGGCGACCGCGCAGCGATTGCGCGAAGTGTTCGCCGCGCGCGGCGCGCGTATCGACGCGATGTACCACTGTCCGCACCATCCCGACTTCACGGGTCCCTGCGAGTGCCGCAAACCGGGGACGCTGCTCTTTCGCCGCGCGGCGGCGGACTTCGGTATCGATTTCAGGAGGTCGGCATACATCGGCGATCGCCTGCGCGACGTTCAACAGGCGCAAACATTGGGCGGCGTCGGGATTATGGTGCCTGTACCGTCCACGCCTGCCGACGAGCTCGAAAGAGCGAAGCGCGAGTTTGTTGTCGCGGACACGCTAATGGAGGCGGTGCGGGCTGTATTGGCTGGCTGATCGCGCACTTACCCGTCAACCCGCAGAGTCGTACAATCCGCGCGTGGCAGTCCCCACGTCGCGCTCACGCGTCGCCGTCTTCGCATCGGGCGGTGGATCGAACCTTCAAGCGATCATCGACCACTTCACCGCGCTCGGTCCGCAGCGCAGCGGTGACGTCGTCTTCGTAGCATCGGATCGCGCGGGGGCGCCAGCGCTGCATCGCGCGCACGCGGCGGGCATTGAAGCGGTCGCGCTCAATGCGAAAGCACGAGCGGGAGGGCTGCTTCAGGAGTTGGCCACTCGCGGCATCATGCACGTCGTCCTCGCTGGGTACCTGCAGCTTATTCCCCTGGACGTCGTGCAGTCATTTCGGGGCCGCATGGTGAACGTGCACCCTGCTCTGCTGCCGTCGTTCGGCGGCCTCGGCATGTACGGAGAGCGGGTGCATTCGGCCGTTCTCGCGTCCGGCGCGCGAGTATCGGGTCCCACAGTGCATTTCGTGGATGAGGTGTACGATCGCGGCGCGATCATCGCGCAGTGGCCGGTGCCGGTAGCACCTAACGACAGCGTGGCCTCGCTGGCAGCGCGCGTCGTCGCCGTTGAGCACCTGCTCTACCCGCGTGTCGTGCACGCCGTCTGCTGCGGCCGCATTCGGCTGGGCGACGATGGGCGCGTCACCGGTGTCCCGCCGCTGGAGTCCGCCGCTGCTTTCAGCATGGGCGACTACGTGCGCCTGCGACAAAGTCTCGATCAGTGGTTGGGAACGTGACTCTCCTTATTCCGTGGGTTTCATTCTGTCATCGATGAAGACGGCAATGACTGTGGACGAAGGCGATCATCTCATCCTGCCACCCGGCACTCGTCAACTCCCCACTCAAAGCTCCATGTTTTGATCTTGCGGTCCTTGCGATACGACTCTTCACGTAACTGAACACGTTCATCTCCCAGTGCCTCGTGCTCTAATATCGGTATCCAACAAGCAGGGCGTGGTGGAATTCGGACGCCGCCTAACGGCGCTCGGTTATGATCTGGTGTCCACCGGAGGAACGGCTCGCACGCTGCGCGAGGCCGGACTCGAGGTGCGCGACATCGCCGACGTCACGAAGTTTCCCGAGCTGCTCGACGGCCGCGTAAAGACGTTGCATCCGGCCGTGCACGGCGGGCTTCTCGCGCGGCGCGAGGAACCGGATCACATGGCGGCGATCGCGGAGCACGGTATCGCGCCGATCGACCTCGTGGCCGTCAACCTGTATCCGTTTCGGGAGACGGCGGCCAAGCCTAACGTGGCCCCCGAAGATGTCATCGAGCAGATCGACATCGGCGGACCGTCCATGTTGCGCTCGGCGGCCAAGAATTTTGCATCGGTGTACGTGATCGTCGATGCCGACGACTATGATCCCGTTCTGCGCACTCTCGAGGCCGGGGACGACGACCTCGAGCTGCGACGCCTGCTCGCGGAGAAAGCCTACGCGCACACGGCCGCATACGACAGCGCGATCACGCGCTGGTTCGCTGCCCAACGCGGCGAGCTCTTTCCTGCGCAGGTCAGCGTGGCGCTCGAGCGCGCGCGGACACTGCGCTACGGCGAGAACCCGGGCCAGCACGCCGCGTTCTACGTGGAGCACCGTGGCGAAGGACTGGATGGCCTAACGCAGCGCGGCGGCAAGGAGCTTTCGTTCAACAACCTGCTGGACCTGGAGGGCGCGCTCTACGCGATCGATCCGTTTGCCGGCGAAACGGCCTGCGCGATCATCAAGCACACGACGCCCTGCGGAATCGCCGTCGGGACGTCGGCCATTGACGCGTACAGGAAGGCGCTGGCCTGCGATCCCGTTTCTGCATTCGGCTCCGTGATCGCCTTCAGCGTGCCCGTTGACGACGCCGCAGCGGAGGCGATCTCCTCGCTCTTCGTGGAATGCATCGTGGCGCCGAGATTTTCACCTAACGCGGTTGAAATCCTCGGCCGTAAGAAGAATCTGCGGGTACTGGAAGGAACCGCGGCGTGGTCCAAGCACTCCCTCGACATGAAGCGCGTGCGCGGCGGCTTCCTCGTGCAGGATCGCGCGCCGAGCACATACAATGAAGCCGGTTGGCGCGTGGCAACCTCACGCACGCCCACCGACGCCGAGTGGAGCGAGCTGCGATTCGTCTGGCACGCCGTGGCGAGCGTGAAATCCAACGCGATCGTTCTTGCAAAAGGGGGAGCGACGATTGGCATCGGCGCGGGCCAGATGTCGCGTGTCGACGCGTCCTTTCTCGCCGTGCACAAGGCGCGTCAGGCCGGACACGACGTGCCAGGTGCCGTGTTAGGCAGCGACGCCTTCTTCCCGTTCCGCGACGGCGTGGATCAGGCGGCGGAGGCCGGTGTGCGCGCGATCATCCAGCCGGGTGGCTCGGTGCGCGACACGGAAGTCGTTGAAGCGGCCAACGAGCATGATATCGCGATGGTTCTCACCGGCCAGCGCCAGTTCAGACACTAAGGACAAAAAGGGGGTCTGACCCCCTTTTAAACCGGAGATGGTCATGCATCTGCGTACGATGTTGCTCGCCTGTGGACTCGGCCTAACGAGCGCCGCGCAGGCGCAGCCGTCCAAACTCAAGGTCTACATATCGGTCGACATGGAAGGCATCGCCGGCGTCGTGGCGAGCCATCAGACGGGCCCTGGAGGCCACGAGTACGAATGGGCGCGCCGTCTCATGACTGCCGAAGCCAATGCGGCGATCGCTGCGGCCTTCGATGCCGGTGCGACGGAGGTCGTTGTGAACGACAGCCATGGCTCGCAGACCAACCTGCATCCCGACGACATCGACAAGCGCGCATCGCTCATCACCGGCCAACCCAAGCCGATGGGGATGACGCAGGGACTCGACTCCACATTCGACGCAGCGATCTACATCGGTTACCACGCCCATGGCTCCGAGGCGGGCTCCGTCCTGGGCCACACATTCTCCGGCGCACTCAAGCACGTGCGCATCAACGGACAGGAAGTCGGCGAATACGGCTTGAACGGAATGGTCGCTGGGCACTTCGGCGTCCCGGTGGTGTTGATATCCGGCGATGACAAGATCGGCGCCGAAGCGAAGGCATTCTTCCCAGGAATCGAGGCTGTCGTGGTCAAACAAGGGATCGCGATGACAGCCGCGCGAACGCTGCATCCTGAAGAGGCGCGAACGCGTATCGCCGCGGGGGTGAAGGCCGCGCTCGGTCGTCGCACGTCGATCAGGCCGATTCGAATTACGGCACCCGTCACCCTCGAGGTCGAGCTGGGCCAAATGGCCTGGGCCGACGCCGCTGCAAACGTTCCCGGAATGACCCGTGTCAATGGACTGACTGTGCGCTACGTGGCCCCCGACGGGCTCACGGCTTATCGCGTTTCGCGCGTCATCATGGCACTGGCGCGTGACTAAGTTAGCCTACCATCGTTACTTGCACCCGGCGATCTTTCGCAGCTCGCGTCCCTGGTAGCAACTGAACCAACCGCAAAATGACTGCAACCGCTGCCCGGCCCACGAGTACCGCAACTGGTACTCGGTCCGCTCATTCGGATCTCGACTACCGGCCGTCGTACATCGCGGCGGCAATCGCGTCTATCGCAGTCTTCATCCTCTACATCTTCACGCTCGGGCCGTCGACGGCGATGTGGGACACGAGCGAGTACATCGCCGCTGCCTACATCGTCGGGCTGCCGCATCCGCCGGGTAATCCGTTCTTCGTGCTGCTCGGGCGCGTGTTTTCGATTCTGCCGATCGCGCCCACAGTTGCGGCTCGCGTCAACCTGTTGGCGGCCGTGTGCGCCGCCGTGTCAGCGGGAATGTGGTTCCTGATCACTGAGCGCGTCCTGGTGAGCTGGTTGGCCGAACGCTGGCAGCGCATCGCGGGTGGCGCGCTCGCCGCCTTGATCGGAGCGACGTCCTTCACGGTCTGGAGCCAGGCTGTCGTCAACGAAAAGGTCTACACGGTCGCGCTCGTGGGTGTCGCCCTCGTGGCGTGGTTCACAGTCCGCTGGTGCGATGAGCCGGACAGTCCCAAGGCCGACAAGCTGCTCGTTCTCATCGCCTACTTGTTAGGCCTCGGCTACGCCAATCACATGGCAGGCTTCCTCGCGGCGCCGAGCGTCGGCGTCGCCGTTCTCATTCGCCGTCCCGCGACGCTCATGCGCTGGCGCCTGCTACTGGTCTGCGCCGGAGCCCTGGCATTAGGCATCACGCCCTTCGCCACGCAACCCATCCGCTCGGCGTACTTCCCGATGATCAACGAGGGTGAAACGACGGGGTGTCGCGAAGAGATCGGCTGGAGCTGCACGTTCAGCAAGGAGACGTGGCGCGCGTTCAAATACAACTTCGATCGCGAGCAGTACGCCAAGCCGTCGGTGTTCGAGCGTCAGGTGCCGTTTACCGCGCAGGTCGGGATGTGGTGGATGTACTTCAAGTGGCAGTGGTTGCGGGATCCGTACAGCCAGCATCAGGTCGCGCAGGGAGTACTCGCCGCGCTCTTCCTCGTCCTGGGACTCTTCGGCGGCTGGGTGCACTGGAAACGCGACAGGCAGAGTTTCTGGTTCTTCGGGCCGCTGATGTTCACAATGACGCTGCTCCTCATCTACTACCTGAACTTCAGGTACGGCGCGTCGCAGGCGCCCGAGCTCGGCGAGAGCGTGCCGCGGGAGGTGCGCGACCGAGACTACTTCTACTTATGGAGCTTCAGCGCGTGGAGTGTGTGGGCCGCGTTAGGGCTCGTCTTCGTCTGGGAGTCCATCGCGGCGCTCATCGGTGCGCAGGCCGTCCGGTTAGGCAAACAGCTGGTCGAATTGCCCACGCGGCGCAGTTGGGCGCTCGCCTCACCCGTCCTGGCGCTCGCGCTGATTCCGCTATTCACGAACTGGTATTCCTCTACCAGGGCCGGTGATACGACCACCCGGGACTTCGCGCACGATCTTCTCAATTCGGTGGAGCCGTACGGCATCGTCATCACCGTGGGCGACAACGACACCTTCCCCCTGTGGTACGCGCAGGAAGTCGAAAAGGTGCGGCCGGACGTGATCGTCGCGAACACGTCGCTGCTGAACACGGACTGGTACGTTAGGCAGCTGATTCGACAGCCGGCGCGGCCGTTCGACTCCACGACGGCGCCAGAATTCTGGAAGGGGAAAGCCTGGCCCTTCCCCAAGAAACCGATCGTCGGATGGACGCTGGATGCGGCCGATCAGGTTCCGCTCACCTACCCTGTCGGTGAGCGCAGCGTATTCGAGGCGGAAGGGATTCGCGCCGAGATCGAGCCGAAGATGCTCTCCAAGGCCGACCTCTTCGTGCTGGAGATGATCAAGCAGAATCCGGATCGCGCGATCTATTTCAGTCGCACGTCGGGCGGATACGGCAATGAGCTTGGCTTGGGTCCTTATCTGCTCACACAGGGTCTGGTGAAGAAGCTTCTACGGCATATCCCGACGCCTGGTGCTGACACTGTGCTCTATCCGGGCGAAGGTTTTGTCGACATCAAAACGACGGAGCAGCTCTGGAACAAAGTGTACATCGCACCCGAATCGTTGATCGCGCGAGATCGTTGGATCGACGCGCCTTCGGCCGGCATTCCTGGCCTGTACATGACGACAGGCGTTCTTTTGGCCGACATCCTGCGCTCGAAGGGTGAAAATGCGAAGGCGGACTCTGTGCTGGCGCGCGCGGACCTGGTCGTGAAGGCCGCGAGACTGAACCATTGGTTCAACGTGCCGCTGCCGAGTGAGATGGGACGCTTCTCGCCGACAGACACACAACGTGCGCCTGCCGCAATCCCGCTGACGGTGGATACGCTGGGCAAAAAGAAATGATTGGGCCGTTTGCTTACGCTTAATGTGACAGCTACCAGAGTTCCAGTTGTCAGAGCTCAGGCTCCGGAAGTGGCAGTCACGCATGACGTTCTGGAGACTCGGTACTCGCAACTGTAGTTACTCGAGGCTGACTTGGTGGAGTGGGGGGCCCTGATGCGGCCCCCTTTTTGCTGGCCATAGCTCCCATGGCGACAATCCTGGGCCCTAACGCGAAACCTAACGTCGCAGAGCCGAGTCCAGCGTCGGTCGCGTTAGGCGCGGTCGGCGTCGTGCTTCTTCTGGTCGGGTTCGTCGACCTGCTGTTGGCGTGGACTCCGCCTCGCTTCGGCGACCCGGATTGGGAGTTTGGAACGGCGTCGGCGATGTTCAACAACCTCCCCGTGCCCGCGATGGGCCTCGGCCTAACGTTGGCCAGCGCCGCCGCGCGCAATGAACGCAAGCTCGTGCGCGGCATCGCCATTGTCGCGCTGATCCTTGCGCTCTGGGCACTGCTCGGCGCTGTGCTCTTCGGTCTCACACTGCCACTGGCGCTCAATAGCATCGTCGAGCCTTCCCCGCGTCAGGCGCTATTGAGGAGCAGCATCAAGACAACGGTTCAGATCGTCGCGTACGAAGCGCTCTTTTTGTGGCTGGCTCGGTTCGCCTTGCGCTGGGAGAAATAGCAGCCGAGCCCGCATCCGCGCCGCGGCGTGGCCCGATTCTCGTATAGGATATTCGTTAGGATCGAAGGCGTCAGGCGGACGAGTCCGGTCGGTGGCGCATTGCGCGCGATCCCCTCCGCGTTCGGGTGAAGTCTTTGGACGCCACAGCGGCTGCCCCCAGCCAGGCCGAACGGCTTGCGTGTCCCACTCGGCGACACTCACGTTAGGCAACGCGTTCCCCCTCTGTACGCCGTCATTGGCTGCAGAATGACAAATGGACCTGGAGCGGGTATGCGGCTCAGCAGATTGGCGGCGGGCGCGGTGGCTATCGCGCTGCTCATTGCGCCTTCGGTGGCGCGCGCGACGCCGGCGTGTGGCGGAAGCACCTTCGCGACGTGCGCCTCCGTGAACGTCACCAAGACGCTGCTCAGTAACGGCAACGTACGCATTCGCATCGAGGTGCTGAATCAGGCCGGGCTCGCAGGAACGTACGAGCGGACGACGATCACGCGTGTCGGACTCTGGGGACTCTCCGACAGCGCTCGTTATGTCGCGGGAAGCCTAACGGTGGGCGGCGAGGCCGTGGAGACTGACTGGCGCCTGGCTTCGCTCTCGGCGGAAGACGACTCCATTCCGAAGGAACGGCGCATGCGACAGGATCTTCGCGGCGTACGCTTACGGCAGGGGATTCCTCTCGGACTCACTCAAAAACAGCCAGCGTCGTTCGAGTTCGATATCACAGGCATATCCATCGACGAGATCAACATTCGCAATTGGGAATTGCACGCCGAAGCGCAGGACGGATCGTGCGCGACCGACATGGTGGCTCGGGAAGGTACTCTGAGCGAGGCTCGCAGCTCCTCCGCGTTATGCACAGCCCTCGTCACGCCCGAGCCTAGCACGTTGCTCTTCTTCACGACCGGGTTGGCTGGACTGAGCGGGCTCCAGTGGGTCAGGCGGCGACGGAAACACGGTCTTAGCTCTTAGGTCTCAGGTGAGGCTCGTTAAGAGCTAAGAGCCAAGGACTACGACCTCGTTGTCCTGCCCTCGGGGACTACCCCCATGGCACTTGCGACGCACGCCGCGGTCTTATGACCTTGCGACGTCTCGGGAGGGCTAGTCCTAACTGGTAAGGCAGCGGTCTTGAAAACCGC
>DATBKN010000255.1:0-13797 GCA_036555845.1 Gemmatimonadaceae bacterium
GGTCCGGAGCTCGATGCACTGAAGAACTTACGTTGGCGGTCGATCGGCCCAGCGAACCAAGCTGGGCGCATTCCGCTTGTCATGGGCGTCCCGGGTGATCGCAGCACGTACTTCGTAGGAGCCGCCGCGGGTGGGCTGCTCAAAACGACGAATGGCGGCGTCACGTTCACACAGCTGTTCGACGATCAACCGGTCAGCTCGATCGGCGACCTGCAGATCGCCGCGACCGACCCGAATACGATCTACGTGGGCACGGGAGAGAACAACCCACGCAACAGCGCGTCGATCGGCATGGGCGTGTACAAGTCGATCGACGCCGGAAAGACGTGGAAGTACATCGGCCTCGACGGGACGGATAAGATCGCGCGATTGCGCATCGATCCCCGCGACGCGAACGTCGTCTACGTCTGCGCGTTAGGCCACACATGGGGGCCTAACGAGGAGCGTGGCGTCTTCAAGACCACGGACGGCGGCGCGACATGGAAGAAGATCCTGTACAAGAACGATCTAACGGGCTGCTCGGACCTGGACATCGATCCCACCAACTCGAACATCGTCTGGGCCGGGATGTACACGCATCAGCGCTACCCCTGGTACTTCACGTCTGGTGCGGGCGAAACCGCGCTGTACAAGTCCAACGATGGCGGCGCCACGTGGACCAAGCTCTCGGGCCCCGGGAATACGCGCGGGCTGCCGAAGGGAGACATGGATCGCATCGGCATCTCGGTGCACAGAGCAAATCCGGACATCGTCTACGTCATCTCTGAAACGAAAGACGAGGGAGAGCTGTGGCGCACGGACGACGGCGGCGAAACGTGGCGCACCGTCAATCGCGACCCGAACATCAACTTCCGGCCCTTCTATTACAGCGACGTCAGGGTCGATCCCAAGAACCCGAACAAGGTCTTTACGCTGTCCGGCAGTCTGTACATGTCGGAAGACGGTGGGCGCACGTTCCAAACGACCGCGCGCGACGTACACGGTGATCACCAAGCGCTGTGGATCGATCCGACGGATCCCAACTATGTCATCAATGGATCGGATGGCGGCTGGCAGGTCTCCTACGACGGCGGGCGCAACTGGGAAATCGTGAACACGTACTCCTTCGCGCAGTTCTATCACCTTAACCTCGACAATCAAAAACCGTACAACATCTGCGGCGGTCTGCAGGACAATGGGCACTGGTGCGGACCCAGCCGAACGTTGACGGACGGCAATCGCAAGCGCGATTGGGTGACAGTGAGCGGCGGCGACGGCTTCTTTGCTGTGCCAGACATCGAGCGGCCGTGGCTCGTTTATACCGCATCGCAGGGCGGCAACATCATCATCACGGACATGCGCACGGGAGATGCGCGATCGATCCATCCGGATCCGAATCGCGTCGGCAGCGCTGGTGACTCGCTGGCGACGCACAAGTTCCGCTTCAACTGGAACTCGCCGATCGCGCTGGATCCCAAGGATCCCAAGACCGTGTACTTCGGCGGCAACGTGCTGTTCAAGACGACGAACTTCGGCCAATCCTGGCAGCAGATCTCCGGCGACCTAACGACAAACGACAAGCGCAAGCAGATGAACTCTGGCGGACCGATCGTGCGGGACAATACGGCCGCCGAGTTCCACTCGACACTCCTGTCGATTGCGCCGTCGCCGAAGAATCCGCAGGTAATCTGGACGGGTTCCGACGACGGCAACGTTCAGGTGACGCAGGACGGCGGCAAGACCTGGACGAACGTTGTCAAGAACATTGCCGGACTGGCACCTAACGCGTGGATCTCGACGGTTCATGCGTCCGACCACGACGCGGGGACTGCCTACGTCGCGGCGAGCCACTGGCAGACAAATGACTACACACCGTACGCCTACGTGACTCGTGACTACGGCAAGACCTGGAAGCGCATAACAAGCAATCTGCCAGCGCGCGGTTGGGTCCACGTCGTGCGCGACGATCCCAAGAACCCGAACGTGCTCTACCTGGGTACCGAGTTCGGGCCGTACGTATCGTTCAATGGTGGCGAGAGATGGTATTCGCTGCGCTTGGGGCTAGGTGCGATTCCGGTGCGTGATTTGCTGGTGCACCCCCGCGACAACGAGCTCGTCATCGCCACCCACGGCCGCGGGCTCTTCATTCTCGACGATCTCACGCCGCTGCAACAGCTGGGTCAGGCGCTTGCCACTAACGCACAGCTATTCGATATCAAGCCAGCCGCTCGGTACGTGATCTGGGACGACGACGGCAACCTCGGTCAAAAGGTCTACGGCGGAGAGAATCCACCGTACGGCGCTCTCGTCTATTACTACAGCAAGAATGCGGGCGATACGGTTCGCACTACGATCAGCGACGCGAACGGCAAACAGATTCGTCGTCTGCCAGTGACGACGGCGCAGGCTGGCGTGAATCGCATCGTTTGGGATCTGCGTTATGACGCGGCGCGAGCCATCACACCAATCGCCGCCGGAAGTGGACCTGGAGGTGGAGGTGGCAGCGGCGGCGGCGGCGGCTTCTTCGGTGGTGGCGGTGGCGGACCGCCCGCAGTGCCGGGAACATATACGGTGACCATCACGTTAGGCGGCACCGAACTCAAGAAAAGCGTCACCGTCGAAGGCGATCCCCGGACACAAGTCGCTGCCGCCGAACTGCAGCAGCAGCTCGAGGCGGCTCTGGCGCTTCGCGATCTCAGTACGCAGGTGAACGGCATGGTGGATCGCTCGAACGATTTGATCCGCCAACTCAATAACCTGACCGAAACGCTGCGGCGCGCGGCCGGCAGCAATGGCGATCAGGCGCTCAAGACCGCTTTGAGCGAAGCCGATGCCGCGCTCAAGGAGGTGCGCGCGCTGCGCGACGACAAGCTCGTTAGGCCCATCCAGGGGCTTGGCTATCGGCAGTATCCGCGCCTGGCGAACGAAGTTCAGTCCCTCTACGGGAGCGTGACGCGTTCGTACAACCGGCCGACGGATCCTCAGGTGGCGCGTCAGCGCGAGCTGCTCGACGAAACGAGCGCTGTGAACAGCGAGCTGCAATCGATCGTGAATGGACGTATCGCCAAACTCAACGAATTGCTGAAGAACACGCCGCACGTGCTCGTCGGCGGCAGAACGATCATGTAAGGTCGATTGGGGCGCGTTTCGGCGCGCCCCAGCTATGCAGTCGCGCTCTGATCCGTGTGCGCGACGACGTAATGCCTAACGCGCTCGTCGAAGCGAGTGAGCATCGCGGCCCCTTCCTTCGCGACGACGGCCTTCTCCACGTCGGCGCCGGCAAAGCCACGGATGGCGTCGATCGATCGCCAGTACGTGATGACGATGACTTCGATCCCATCCGCGAGGGGCCGATCGAGCACCGTCACGCCGCTATAGCCGTCCAGCGCTTGCAATCCGGGCAGGACGCTGGAGCGCAGGTGCTCGAGGTACGCCGGCAACTGCCCCGATGTGGTCTGGGCGGCCCAGGCCCGTGCGATCATGGCTGTCTCACGTCGGTCCGCATGATGTTGTCGGTCTGCCGGTCAGAACCGACCCAGAAGTCGTGGCTGCCGACGGAACGGAAACCAGCCGTCGTGTAAAATGCGATGGCGCGCTCGTTTCGTTCCCAGACGCCTAACCAGAGCGTGCGCCCTCCCAACTCGAAAGCCGCGGCGAGCACCGCGGTCATGAGCTGCTGGGCGAGGCCTCGTCCGTGGAACGGCTTGTCGACGTAGAAGCGCCAGAGCTCGACGGGCGCCGCGCCTTGCACACATGCCGGCGCGTCTCCGCGACGCACCTGCGCATAGGCAGCGAGCGTATCGCCGGCATCGATGATCAACGTGATGATATCGGGATCTCCGAGCTCGAGCGCCTGCAAGCTCGTGCCGTACGCCGTCGGCAGATACGCCGCCATGTCTTCCGGCCGATTCGCGGCGGCGAACGTCTCCGAAAAGGTGCGCTCGGCGAAGGCCGCGAGGGCCGCCGCGTCCGAGGCGCGCCCCCGGCGAACCTGAATGTTATGGGACACGTCTGCTCTCTCGGGTCAAGGCGCAGTGCCTAACGGGAACGTCAGGTGACGGGATGACGCGCGTCCACGGCCAGCCGGCTTACGCAATCCTGACCGTCCATGTGCTTGCCAGCCGCGCCGGAAACTATCTAAGTTTGAAGCCATGCGTGGTCACGCTCGTCGTGTCGTGGCAGCCGCCTTTGCCCTGTGGTTCGCCCTGTACCTGGGCGCTCCGCAGGCGATCCACCCTTGCCCCACGCACGCCGCCTTAGCACGGAGTGGTAGTGCCGCCGCGGCTCACCACGGTGACCGAGATCACGCTCAGCACCACGCCGCGGGCCATTCCGAGCATGGCAAAGGTAAGGGCCACAGCGAACAGTGCTGTTGCCCCGGCCCGCAGTGTGGTGCCGGTGTGTTTGCGGTCGCTCTTCGACGGTTTGCGCCGGCGGCGGTCGTCGCTCAGCGACCCGTAGCGGCGCCGAGCGCCGAGCAGCTGACCCCGGTTGAGCGTCCCGCGTACGCGCTCCCCTGCTCCACCGCACCACCAGCATCCGTAGCCTAACGCCCTAGCTTCGCTGTCAGCGCCGATCGGCCTGGCAGTCCGCGTTAGGCAGTGGGACCGACGCCGTGCGACAACCGCGCGGCTTGCCACTTATTCGGGCCACTGGATGCAACTATGTCACTCTCATATCTGAGCAGTAGGGGGCCGCTGGCACGGGCCTGGCTGCGCCGCGCCGGCAGCGCGCTTCTCTGCCTCGCGCTCGCGCGCAGTGCGCACGCGCAGCAGACGGCAAGATTGATCGGCACGGTCCACGACGCGAAGACGGGCGCCGCGATTCCCGATGCCGCGGTAACAGTCCGCGGCAGCGGCCGCCGCGTGCAGTCGGATGTTGAAGGCAAGTGGTTTCTTGCGGGGCTGCCCGCGGGGAGCGTTACGCTGACGATCCAGCGTCTGGGTTATGCACCGCGCACTGTGGACGTCAACACGCGGGCCGGGATCGATACGCGCGTGGACGTCTTGCTGGAAGCGACTGTACAAGTCATCGCTCCGGTCGTTGTGAGCGGCACGCGCGAGGCGCAGAACCAGCGTGAGAGCTCCGTCACGATCGGTGCGCTGGACGGCACCGAGATCCGTGAGGCACGCGCGGCGCACCCTGCGGCGATCGCACAGCGGATCCCCGGTGTGCACATCTCGCAGCTGTCCGGCGAAGGCCACAGCACCGCCATCCGGCAACCGATCACGACGAAACCGCTCTACCTGTATCTGGAAGACGGCGTTCCGACTCGCTCGACGGGTTTCTTCAACCATAATGCGCTGTATGAAGTGAATCTGCCGCAGGCGGGCGGGATGGAAATTTTGAAAGGACCCGGCACCGCGCTGCACGGCAGTGACGCGATCGGCGGCGTGATCAATGTGCTCACTCGGCCCGCACCGGCAACGCCGTCGCTCGACCTAACGATGGAGGTCGGCGCGTACGGCTATCGCCGGATGCTGGGAACGGGCGGATTCACGCATGGCTCGCAGGGTCTGCGCGCCGATCTCAACCTCACGCGCGCCGACGGCTTCAAGCAGAACGCGCCCTATGATCGATGGAGCGCGACACTACGGCATGATGCCATTCTCGGCAACGTGTCGCTCAAGACCGTGCTCACGGCGACGAATGTGGATCAGCATGACGTGGTCGCACTCCCGACGAGCGATTTCAATAGCCGGCCCGAGGTCAATCGATCACCGATCGCGTTCCGCGACGTTCAAGCGCTGCGCTGGTCCACAGCGATCGAACGAGAACAAGGCTCCACGCTGTGGAGCGTGACGCCGTTCGCACGCCACAACGTGCTCGGCCTGCTTCCAAGCTGGCAGCTTTCCTTCGATCCCGAGGTGTGGGATACACGAAATAATTCGTTAGGCGTGTTGGCCAAGTATCGGCGCGACTTCGCGCCGGCACGCACGCGCGTCATCGCCGGTGTGGACGTGGACTACTCGCCGGGCAGTGCACGATCCGATGGCATCGCCGCGGTCAAAGCAGGCCCGGACAGTGCGTGGACGACATACACGAAGACCGCTGCGCACTACGACTACGACGTCACGTACTTCCAAACCTCGCCTTACGTGCACGTCGAGGTCTCGCCGCTGGCGCGGCTCCGGCTCGATGCAGGGCTGCGGTATGACCACAGTGGCTACGACTACGACAATCTGCTGACGCCCCTTGCAACCGGGCGCTGGCGCCGTCCGGCGGACACGACACTCTCGTTCGCGCGCTGGAGTCCGAAAGTCGGCCTAACGTTTGACGTGAATAAAGACTTGAACGTGTACGCGTCGTACCGCGAGGGCTTCCGTGCTCCGGCGCAGAGCCAGCTGTTCCAGCAGGGCTCGAATCTCAACACGGTCGGGCTCGATCCCGTCACCGCACGGAGCGCCGAAGTCGGGGTCCGTGGGACGCTCGCCGGACGCGTGCTCTATCAACTGTCGGCGTACGACATGCGCATCGAGAACGACATTTTGAGCGTGCTGGATCCAAACGGCATCCGAACCTCGTCGAACGCAGGCGCGACACGCCACCATGGGATCGAAACGGCTATCGGCGCCGCGCTGGCCGCTGATCTGCGATTGGACCTGGCGTGGAGCGCGTCCAAACAGAAATACGTCGACTGGGTCATCCCGGTGCAAACGCAAAACGTGAGCTATGCCGGCCGCACCATCGAGGTAGCTCCATCCACGTTAGGCAATGCATTGCTCACCTGGTCGCCGCGCTTGCTGAACGGCGGGCGTCTCGCCGCCGAGTGGTCGCACACAGGCCGCTACTTCATGGACCCGGAGAACACGCGCAAGTACGACGGCTTCGATCTCTGGACATTGCACGCCAACTACCGCGTGCACCGTGGCGGTGAGGTCTTCGCTCGCGTGACGAATCTGGCCGATACACGCTACGCCGAGATCGTGACCTATGGCGCGTTCACTCGCGAACAGTTCACACCAGGGAATCCGCGCACCGTCTACGCCGGCCTGCGCTGGTCATGGCAGCAATAGAGGCACGCATGCGCAGATGCCTCGTACTCGTGTTGAGCACCGTCGCGGCGTGCAACCGCGCGCCGAGCGTGTCGTTGGGTCCCCCGCAGCTGCTGAACGCCGGGACCGATGTCGGTGCGGCGCCGATGATCGCGCTCTCGCCAAGTGGTGCGCGCACCGTCGCGTGGGTCTCGGCGCCTGGTGGGGGCAGCGACGGACGGCTGTACGTCTCCACAAACGATGGACCGGTGTCCGAGCTGCGTGACTCGTTGGGTGGTATAGAGCCACATGGTGAGGCGCCGCCGAAAATTGGATACGCGCCTAACGCCGACAGCACGCTGTACGCGCTGTATGCGGTGGGCAAAGTGATCCCCGGGCGTCGCTTTCCCTTCACGACGCTGCGCTTCGCTTCGTCACCCGATCGCGGAGCGACCTGGAACGCGCCGCGGACGGTGGCGGGCGACTCGATTCCCGGATCGCGCAACTTTCACGCGATGCACGTTGCGCAGGACGGCACGATTTACGTCGCATGGCTCGAGTCCAGCGACGAGTCCAAGTCCGGGACCTACCTAACGCGCTCGAGCGACGGCGGAGTCTCCTGGAGCAAGGCGGCACGAGTGGCGCCGCAGGAATCGTGTCCCTGCTGCCGCACGGCGATCGCCACGGCGAGCGACGGTACCCTGTACCTCGCTTGGCGTTCAGTGGCGCCGGGCAATGTGCGCGACGTTGTCGTGGCCACATCGCGCGACAAAGGGCAAACGTGGACGAGCGCGAAGGAAGTGCACGCCGACAACTTCATCATCGACGGCTGCCCGCACGCGGGCCCGTCGATGCTGACGGACTCCGCCGGCCGCGTACACATCGCGTGGTGGACCGGCGCCAAGGACCACGAAGGCGTCTACTATGCACGCTCGGATGACGGCGTGCACTTCGGTCCGGCAATTCCTTTGAGCACGGAGCTCATGCCGCGGGCGGCACACGTGCAACTCGCGTTAGGTGCCAATCAAACCATCGCCGCGGTCTGGGACGATGCCGGCGGAACCCGCACGCTGCCTCGAGTGATGCTGCGAATCTCGCGCGACGGCGGCACGTCGTTCGGCGACACGATCAGCGTCAGCGAAGACGATGCAGCCGGGATGTTCCCCGTCCTCACGCTCAGCAGCGACACGCTGACGATCGCGTGGACGCAGCACACCCCCGTGGAGCACGAGCACGCCGAGGGG
Organism: Gemmatimonadaceae bacterium; assembly: GCA_036555845.1. GTDB lineage: Bacteria > Gemmatimonadota > Gemmatimonadetes > Gemmatimonadales > Gemmatimonadaceae > DASYRX01. Next base: position 8,198 of record DATBKN010000255.1, read on the forward strand.
TCGCACACGGACATGAAGGACCCCAAGGCGACCATGCCGCTGCCGACTGTGGGGGGCCAGCGTGTAATGGTTAGGCAGGGTGCGATCGGAGGGCGAACGACCCCGGCGCGCTAGTTATTGCGGACGCTTGGCGGTCAGCCGCGCGACATCCAATCGCGCGGCACGCAGTATTTCCACGAACTGCGGCAACGAGCGGATGGGATCGTAGAGCGGCGTAACCATCGACTCGCTACCGATCATTTCGTCGTGCTCGAGCACGGCGTTCTGCAGCGCGACGACGGCGCCGCTCACGTCTCCCAGCGCAAGACGGATCTTCGCGATCGCCGAGGGGGCTCCTGAGCCGCGCGGAAACTTGGCGAGGGTCGTAAGCAGCTCCTGCGCGCGCTCCCTGGACGTGCTCGCGAGCGTCGCACCCAAGCCACCGAGTATGAGCGGCACGTTAGGCGCCTGCGAGTTGGCCGTTTCCAGCTCGCGCCGGGCTAGCGCAAGCCGGCCGAGCGCGAGATAGGCATGACCCACCAGCACGCGAACGATCGGATTCCCCGGATCGAGGCGCACGGCCTCGCGACCTTGAGCCAGCGCGGAGTCGGCCTCGCCATTGGCAGCAAGTGCATAGGCATAAGAGCCGCGCAGGATCGGCGTGACAGGATCGATCTTCACCGCCGATCGATAGAAACCGACGGCTTCGGCGACCCTGCCGTTGACGATGAGGTTGTCGCCTAACCACTGATATGCACCTGCCGAGGTAGTATCCAGCGCGATCGCGCGGCGAAGATCCGCTTCCCCTGCGGTCCAGTTCCACGCCGCGTTATGCAGCACGCCGCGCGCCGTGTAGCCGTCGGCCAATGTGCTATCGAGCGCGATGGCACGTTCTGCAGCGCGAAGTCCGGAATCCTGTACCATCGCCCGCGGGATCTTTGCATACAGCGGCAAGACTCCGTACACACTTGCGATGCCCGCGTAGGCGCGCGCGAACGTCGAGTCGATACGTGTCGCGGCGCTGAACTCGTCCAGCGCCTGGCGCAGCGACGCCGAGTCACGCCGCGCGAACAAGAAGCGTGCGCGGAGATAGTCCTCGTACGCCTCGGGCTTGAGCGCTGAGTCGGTCTGCTGGACCTGCGTCACGGGGGCGGCCTCGCCCCGGACGGTCGCAGCTGGACCACCAATCGTCCCGCTGATCGCTTCGGCGATGCGCCCAGCGATCTCGTCCTGCACGGCGAAGAGGTCCGCTGTCGCGTACTCGAAGACGTCGGACCAGACGCTGAATCCTGTGGAGCCGTCGACGAGCCGAACGGCGATGCGGATGCGCTTTCCCTGGCGCTGCACGGCGCCTTCGACAACGTGAGTCAGACCTAACGACTTGGCGAAGCCCGCGCTGCTCGTGTCGCTGTATTGTGACTGTTCTACGGCGCGGCGCGATGCCACGCGCCATCCCGGCACGCGCGCGAGGGCGAATGTCAACTGATCGGTCATCCCGGCGGCGAGAAACGCGTCACTGGAATCGGACGAGATTGTCGCAAAGGGCAGTACGGCGATCGCGGGCGCAGTCGGAGCTGCAGCAGGTGCCTTCGTTGACGGACCGTTAGGCGACATGCGCCAGATCGCGAAGCCGACAGCGGCAGCGCCGATAAGAGCCGCCGCCGCGAGCAGCGCCCGACGGCGGCGTTTCCCCTGAACCGCCGCCTGCACGTCGGACGTGGCGACGTCTACACCGCTCACCATCGTCGGGTCTTCCAGCGCATCGGCGACTTCGGCCGCGCTCTGAGGACGATTGTTGGGTGACTTTTCCAGGCAGCGCATAACGAGCGAGCCGAGCGAACCGCTCACTGCTGCGCGCCGCGTTTGCACTGGGTCTGGTGTGAAAGTGAGATGCGCCGCGAGAGTTTCTGCCGGGGTGCCGCGGGCCATCGGGTTGACCCCTGTCAACATCTCGTACGACATGAGCCCGAACGAATACAGATCCGCCCGATGGTCAGTCCTCGGGTCACCTGCTGCCTGTTCCGGCGCCATGTATGCGGGCGTGCCCACGCTCATGCCGACACGCGTGAGCGTGCCATGGTCGTCGCCTGACGTGTGCAGGCCTGCCGCGAGTGCCTTGGCAATGCCGAAATCGGCGACAACGGCCGCACCGGACGTGAGCAGGACATTTCCAGGCTTGATGTCCCGGTGCACAACGCCCTGCGCGTGTGCGTACGCCAATGCGCGCGCCACATCGCGCATGATTCGAACGGCCTCGGCGTTTGGCAGTCGACCCTCTCGGTCGAGGCGCGCGCTGAGCGGCTCGCCCTCGACGTACGCCATGACGAAATACGGCTCGCCGCCTGCCTGACCGGCGTCGAGCACGGGCACGATGTTCGGATGCTGCAGCCGCGCCGAGACAAGCGTCTCGCGGCGGAATCGCTCTCGCGAAAGGCCGGTGAGCAGCTCGGACGAGAGCACCTTGACCACGACGCGGCGCTCGAGCCCGACGTCATGGGCCAAGTACACGCGGGACATTCCCCCGCCACCGAGCTCGCGCTCGAGGACGTACTTTCCCGCCAGCGCCTCCTGGAGCGCCTGGGAAGGCTGCGGCGCGCCTTCTACCGCCATTTATGGGGGTGTGCCATAGCGGTTTGACACTCGTGGTGCGGCGAGGGATTGTTGCTGAACGCGGTCGGGCGGTAGTGCGTTTATCATACGTCGTGCGGCACAGTCCGGCCAAGCAGCTTCACCGTTCGCTGACATCGCCGCCTAACGCCAATAGTATACATCCCGCGAGGGGATTATGACGCGAGCCTCACGATACGTGGCCAGCGCTGTGGTGCTGGCATTCCTCTCCGTTCAGCTCGCCGCGCAGCCGGATCGTCCTGCCACTGATGCACGCGCCAGCACCAGGGTTCTCGACCCGGGCGATCTGGCGAACTGGAAGAGCATCCGGGCGACGGGGTGGTCGCTGGACGGCCGCGTCTTCGCCTATCAGCTCGCGCCTAACGAGGGCGACGCGGAGCTCGTCATCAAGATGGTCGCCGACGGGAAGGAAACGCGCTTCCCAATCGGCGAGCTACCAGGGTTTGCCGGCGGCTTCGGCGGCCCGCCAGGCGCGAGCTCGCTCGTCGTTTCCGGCGACGGCAAGTGGGTCACGTTCCTCAAGTATCCGCTCGCGAAAGATGCCAAGCGGCTGCGCAAAGAACGCAAGCCGATTCAATCCTCCGCTGTCATCGTCGACGTCGCCAGCGGCAAGACGCGCGAATTCGAACGCGTGCGACGCTTCGCGTTCGATGGCGAGAAGCCGACGATTGTCGCGCTGCATCGTTATAGCGATACGCCGGCGCCGACTCCACCAGCAGCCGGAGCGACGCCTGCTGCCGCACCCTCAGCCAGCTCGGCCGCCGACCTGCTCATCGTGCAGCTGCTCGGTGCGCAAGTCACACACATCGGCGACGTGAACGAGTTTGCGTTCGACGACAACGGCAACTACCTCGCGTACACCGTGGAAACGCGTGATCGCTTCGGCGACGGCGTACATCTGCGAAATGCCAAAACCGAGGTCACCAAGGTGCTGGACAGCGAGCGCGCCGTGTACCGTCGCCTAACGTGGGCCGACAGCGGTGCGTCGCTCGCGGTTCTGCGTGGCATCCCCGACTCGGCCGCAGCAGATACCAACTATTCGATTGTCGCCTGGCGTGATCTCGCGCAGCCTGCCGTGACGTACGCGCCGAGCGAGGCGAGCGGAATGCCGGCTGGGATGCGACTCTCCGGCGAGCGTGCACCGCGCTGGGCCTGGGACCGCACGGCTGTTTATGTCGGCATCGCCGAGCGCCGCACCACTCCGCCCGGGGACAAGCCGAGCCCCGACGTGAAGGCGATTGCTGGAGCGCCGGGAGCGATCGGCGGCCCCGGCGGCGCGGGCGCTCGCGATGACGAGGCCCTGCCGACGCTGATCATCTGGCACGGCAAGGACTCTCGGCTCCAGGCACAGCAGCAAGTCGAGGAGTCGCGCGACAAGGCCTTCAACTACCTGGCAGCATTTCGCGTCGCCGAGCAGAAGCTCGTTAGGCTCGGCAATGACTCGCTGCGCGATGTCACGTTGACCGCACGGGATCGCTATGCATACGGTTACGACGTGCGCGAGTACGAGCGCATGGGCAACATCGACGGACGGCGCTACCGCGACGTGTATGCCATCGATCCGCGCACTGGAGCTGCGCGCCTCCTGGCCAAGAAGTCGTTGGGGATAGGTTTCTTCGGCGGCGGTATGGTCAGTTCGCCGGACGGCAATCGTCTGCTCTACTGGAGTGACGGCAACTACAACGTCTACGACCTGGCCGCGGGAACGTCAAAGAACATCACGGCCGGCGCGCCGGTCTCCTTCATCAATAAGGAGGACGATCATAACGTCGATCGTCCGCCGACGCCGATCGTCGGTTGGTCGAAGGATGCTGCGTCGGTGCTGCTTTCGGACAACTGGGACGTGTGGAAGGTGCCGGTGGCAGGCGGCACAGCCGTCAACCTAACGATGAATGGCCGTGCGCAAGGAACGCGCTATCAGCGGCGCATTCTTGTCGATCCGAAAGAACGCGGGATCGACGTGACGAAGCCAATGCACTTCGCGATCTACGGCGAGCGCACGAAGAAGTCGGGAGTGGCGCGCATCGACCCGGGCAAGCCTGGCGCCGTCACGCTGCTCTTCGAAGATGCGCAGTACTTCGCGTCGCGCCCGCGCGACGCCGACGTCTGGTTCTTCACGCGCCAGACCTTCAACGAATACCCGGACTACTGGACGTCCGACGGAACGTTCAAGAACGCGCGCCGCCTAACAGAGGTCGGTGGGCAGCAGAAGGACGTCGCCTGGTCCTCGGGCTCGCGCCTGATCGACTATGTCAGTGACAAGGGCGATTCGCTGCAGGGAGCGCTATTCCTGCCGGCAAACTACCAGCCCGGAAAGAAATACCCAACCGTCGTGTACATCTATGAGAAGCTCTCTCAGGGACTGCACGCGTATGCCGTGCCTAACGAAACACGCGCGTTCAATCCCTCCGTGTATACGAGCCGCGGGTATGCGGTGCTCATGCCGGACATCGTGTATCGCGTGAACGATCCGGGAATGTCCGCTGTGTGGTGCGTCGTGCCGGCCGTGAAGGCTGCGATCGCGACTGGAATCGTGGATCCGGCGAACGTTGGATTGCACGGCCACTCATGGGGCGGCTATCAGACGGCCTTCCTCGTCACGCAAACGAACATCTTCAAGAGCGCGATCGCGGGCGCTGCGCTCACCGACATGGTGAGCATGTACAGCTCGGTGTATTGGAACACAGGAAGCGCGAATCAGCCGATCTTCGAGTCGAGCCAGGGACGCTTCACGGGCAACTTCATCGATAACTACGACGCCTATATCCGCAACTCACCGGCATTCCACGCGAAGAACGTGCAGACGCCGCTCATGCTGCTGCATAACGAGCGGGACGGTGCTGTCGACTTCAATCAGGGGATCACCTACTACAACACGCTGCGCGGGTTAGGCAAGGACGTGCTGTTGCTGCAGTACGTGGGAGAGAATCACGGGCTGGCGCAGCCGGAAAATCAGAAGGATTACACGATCCGCATGAAGGAGTACTTCGACA
>DATBKN010000256.1:0-2579 GCA_036555845.1 Gemmatimonadaceae bacterium
GACAACTGGCTGGACCACGATGACGACGTGCGCATCAAGTTCACGCACGGCACGATCAACATGAACGCCGTGAACGCCGCTGGTGAAATGAGCTCCGTCACGACGACGAGCGGGCGCGCCTGGAAAGTTGCCGGCCGAGTCGGCGATTCGCCGATTGTCGGCGCCGGCGAGTACTGCGACAACGAGGTCGGGGCCGCCGGTTCGACTGGGCGCGGCGAGGCCAATATCAAAGTCTGCGGCGCGTTCCTCGCGGTCGAGTTCATGCGCCAGGGCAAATCTCCGCAAGAAGCCGTCATGCAAGTCATTCAGCGCACAATTGCGATGACTGAAAAACGGCTGCTCGACCCTAACGGGCGTCCGCTCTTCGATCTCGAGTTCTATGCCCTTGCGAAGGACGGCCGCTGCGCGGGCGCGAGCTGTTATGAAGGCAGCAAGTTCGCAGTGTGCGACGACAAAGGGGCGAGGCTGGAAGACTGCGCGTTCATGTACCGCCGGGACCAACGCCCCAAAATGCCATGATGTCGCACCTGAGAGCGTAGACGGCGGCACGAGTTAAGAAGCAGAGGCGTTAAACGGGACCTAATTCGCGGGCGTTAATGGCGTCAACGTCGTTAGACGGTTTGCCGTAGTTGACGAGCTTGACGCTCTCGCGTTAGGCGACTGTTTAACGAGGTTTTCGCTTAACCCGTGCCGTTGTCGACGCTTTGGGGTGGGGTTGTTACGCCGCGGCTCGTTCGATCACAAATCTCTCCACCACCGCAGAGAGATCCGCGGATTCCTGAAGCAGCGCATTGGCAGCAGTGGCGATCTGCTCCGCTCCCGCGCTCTGGTCTTGGGTCGACGCAGCGACCTCCTGCAGCGCGGCGACGTATTGCTCCGTGCGCGCCGAGAGCGCCTGCAGGCGTTCTGTGAGCTCGTCGACGAATCGCGCCGCCTGGCCTGCCGAACGATCAACCGTCTGCACCCAACTCTCCGCGTCCACGAGCGAACGGCCGACATCCTCGAGCGACTTGCGGCCTAACCGCGCAGCGCCGGCGACCTGCTCCAGACGCTCGACGGCGCGCGAGCTGGCCCCGCTCGCGTCGCGCAGCACGCTGCGTACTTGCTCGACAACGAGATCGGCACGCTCGGATCCCTCCTGCGCGCTGCGCGCGAGACGACGCACTTCATGCGCAACGGTGGCGAATCCGCGCGCTTCTTCACCCGCGCGTACCGCCTCGAGACTCGCGTTCAGCGCGAGCAGCTTCGACTGCTTCGCGATCTTCGTCACGAGCGCCACGAATTCGGCAAGCTGATTCGCCGCCTGTTCAACGGCGCGCGTGGCTGTCGCGCTGGCCTCCACGTCTGCGCTCATCGCGCCAATCGCCAGCTCCGTGTCCTCGAAGCGCTGTCGATTCGCTTCGGCTTGCGACTGCAGCTGCGCGTATCGCTCGGCAGAGCCGCGGGCGCCTGACGCCAAGTCTGCGGCAATGTGTCGCAACTTCATTCCTTCGTTGACGGTTGAGCGAATGTCCTCCTGCATCTTCATGGAGTCGCTGCTCAGCGTCGACGCTGTGTGCGCGATCTGCACCGTAGCTGCCGCCATTCCGTTGGTGCCTGACGTGATCTGATTCGCTGTCGAAGTCGTCGCGGCGGCGGCGCCGCGCACTGCGTTTGTCGCTTCGCGCAGATCGGTGAGCATGCGCGCCATCGCACGGCTCAGACGGCCGATTTCATCATCTGCTTCGCTCGGTGCGAATGGGACCGAGAGGTTGCCGGCGGCGACTGCTTCGGCGACGCGCGCGAGCTCCGATGCGGGTCGCGTCACGCGCCGAGTGAAGAAGCGATTCGTGAACCAGGCAGCCAGAATCACCAGCAGCGCGACGAGCGCGGCTCCGCTCCCCACCATCAGCCATGTGGATCTGAAAGAGGCGAGCACGGCGCGCTTCGGCGTGATCACGACTGCGCGCCACTCCCCGTGATTTGCCACGCGCACGGAGACGAGCGCGTCCATCCCGCGCCAGCGCAAGCTGCCGTAGCGCTTGCTCGTTAGGCGATTCAGTGCCTGCACGTCGCGTCGCGTCGAGTCGCCCGCTCCCGCCGCCGTAGAAAGCACCACGCGGCCCGACTTGTCGATGAGCTCGATCGCCATCGCCTGCGGCGTTAGGGCCTCCAGGGCCGACTGCAGCGACGCCGCTTCGAAGCCAACCTTGATCACACCCTCCACGCGGCTGCCGGCCACCGCGTTGTCGCGCACGGGAGCGGCCTGGACGATCACGTTGCGGCCCGTCGACTCGTCGAAATCCACGTCGGCGGCGCGATCCGCCGTGTCCTGCGCCAGTCGCCACCACTCCTCGTCGCGCTGCACAAAGTCCGACGGCTTGGAGGTGGCGATGACGTTGAGCCCTGTCGCTTCCGTAATGATGATCTCGGCGGCGCCTAACGCTTCCAGCTCGCCGCGGAAATAGCTGCGCAGTCGATCGCTCACGTCCAGCGAGCGCGTCGCGTCGAATTGCTGCTCCAGCTCTCTAATGGAGCGGTCGCTCAAGCCCTGCCGTCGGGCGATCGCCGCGCCGGAGCGAACCGCATCGATGACGTAT
>DATBKN010000257.1:0-2475 GCA_036555845.1 Gemmatimonadaceae bacterium
CGACCTTCGTCTCGCGGATCTTCCAAGCCTGCGGCACCGTGGCGGCGCGCACCGTATCCTGATCGGCGCCGAAGGCGATGAGCGCGCCGAGGGCGGATCCCGTGGAAGAGTGTCCCGAAGTCCTCAGAAATTCGCGGCGCGTGATGCGCATAGTCGGGCTCGATCGGCGAGAGGCAGTTCGCGGAACCCCACACTACGCTGCGCGCGGACGCTGACTCGCGCAAGCGAATTGTGTGCTCAGCGGCTTACGATCGCCTCCGCTTCCATTTCAACAAGGAACTCGTCGCCGACGAGTCCGCCCTGAACGAGCGTGTTGACTGGCATGATCTCGGCAAACCGCTCGCCGTGCACACGCGCGACTGCTTCCCAGTGATTTAGATCGCGAACAAAGATCCGAGTGCGCACGACATCGTCGAGCCGCGCGCCGAGCGACCGTAGTGCGCCGGCGATTTTGTCGATCACGAAATGAGTCTGAGCGACGGGATCAGCCGGCGCGATCGCGGTTCCGCGATGAGCAGCAGTGGTACCGGAGAGGAGGACGCGATTGCCGACGCGGACCGCGCGGCCGAAACCGGCAAGCGTCTCCCATGGAGTCCCGCTCAGCGCGACGAGGCGTCCATCGGCGCCGGCCTGCACGTCGAACGGCGCCGCAAACTCGGTCACGTGGTGGCTCAAGTCTCCCGAAGCGGTGAGGTACGGGGGGCGACGGTACTCGTCGCCGCAGTCTCCCGGAATGACGCTGAGGGCGGCGACCGCTGCAGCGATCGTGGCGCGATCCGCCGCATCCAGCCGGAGCCGGAAGATCCGCAGATTGTCGGCGATGTGTTCGCTCTCGCCGAGGCGTGCGCCAACGATGATCCCGGCCACGGCAGGCTGATCGAGCACATAACGACAGGCGACGTTAGGCAATGACGCCGCATGGCGCTCGGCGACAGCGTGCAGCGCGCGGAGCACGCCCTGAAAAGCCGTCCACCCACCGGTGGCGCGAATGAAGCGGCCGTACTTCATGGCGGACCACGTCGGGAGCGCGTCCCAGTCGGGCTCTGGATGGTCCATCCAGCGCCGGGCCAGGAATCCACCCGCCAGCGTGCCGTAGGCGAGCAGCGCGATGTTGTGCGCGGCGCAGAAATCGCTCATGCGCGCTTGGGCGCGGTGATCGAGCACCGAATAACAGACCTGGTTGCATACGATCTCGATGCCGCTCGAGACGGCGATGCGCAGGTGGGCCGTGTCGAAATTCGTTAGGCCGATGTGGCGAATGAGTCCCTCGCGCTTGAGCTCCTGCAGCGCCCACAGGTGCTCCAGCCAGCGCGGGTCATCGAAGCGCCAGGCGTGATACTGCAGCATGTCGATGCGGTCGGCGTGCAACCGATCGAGCGATTGCTGGACCGCCGCCCGCACGTCATCGGGCGCGACCGGAGCGGTGCCACGGAACGGGGCGGGGACCCATTTCGTGAGGAGCTGCGCGGCGTTGGAGCGTTGCGGATCGAGCTGGCGCCAGCGGCCCGCGATGTCTTCGGCCGAACCGTAATGGTCGGCCATGTCGAATGTCGTTAGGCCCGCTTCGTGGTACGCCTGCATGGCGGCGGCAGCGGCGTCAACGTCCAGCGGGCCGCCGCTGCGCTCCATGTCGGCGACCTGCCAGAGGCCAGTGACGATGCGCGAGATCTCGAGGTCAGGCGCAAGGCGGCGGCGTTCTACCTGTGAGGGCACGAGAATGCGTGAGCTATTCCGGAGGGAGCGAACGAAAGACCGCGGCAACATCGACGCCGCGACGTTTCAGGGCGAGCCGTTCGCGCACGAAGATCACCGTTCCAACGAGCATGACGAACAACCAGAGCCAGGTCGCTCGGAAATACCAGGCATTGACGGGCTGTGTGAGGTCGCGCCTCGTGTGTATGACGAGAAATCCTCCGAGCGATAAGATGCCTAACGCACCGACAATGATCTGTGACTGCCGACGAGGCACGACGCGCACCGCTCGCGCCAGCTCAGCATTGCGCCCGGGGAGCGTCAACACCGTTATGCACATGATGAGAAAGTTCACCAGCATGGCGGTGACCAAAATGTCAACGCCGAGGAAGAACGTCCCGGCGAAATGTGAGCCGAGGATACCTAACGAGGCCATGCAACCGCTCAGCACGATGGCGACATGGGGCGTGCGGCGTGTCGCATGCACCTTCGCCACGACGCGCGGGAAGATCCCGTCCTCTGCCCAGGCGAACATCAGGCGCGACACGGCCAACAGCATGGCCGGCAGATCGTTTGTGAGCGCCGTGGCCGCACCAGCTACTATCAGGACAGTCCAACCGGGGGAAAGGACGTAGCCTAACAATCCCGGCGCCGTGACGTCGCGAACCTGCGCCTCCTGCGCGACGAACGACCACGGCACCGTGTGGTACACCGCTGCGACGAACGTGGTGTAGTACGCCCCCACGATCACGATGGCGAGCGTGATGGCCAGCGGCAGCGTGC
>DATBKN010000258.1:0-4233 GCA_036555845.1 Gemmatimonadaceae bacterium
GGACGCACGCACCTGCAGGACGCGATGCCCATCCGCCTCGGCCAGGAATTCACGGCGTACGCCGGTTCGATCGATCGCAACATTCGGCGCATCGAGCAGGCGGCCGATTATCTGCGCGACCTGGGCATCGGCGGGAGCGCCGTTGGCACCGGCGTGACCGTCGAGAAGGAATATCCAGCGCTGATGAACAAGCATCTCACGCGCATTACCGGTCTCGATCTCCGCATCGGCGAGGATCGCATTCAGCTCATGCAGAGCATGGGCGATGCGGCCGCGTTCAGCGCGAGCCTCAAGGTCATGGCGGTGGACCTGAGCAAGATCGTGAGCGATCTCCGGCTCATGGTGATGGGCCCGCGTACGGGCATCGACGAGATCACGCTGCCCGCCGTGCAGCCGGGATCGTCGATCATGCCGGGGAAGGTGAATCCGTCGATCCCGGAGATGGTGAATCAGGTCTGCTTCCAGGTGCTGGGCTGCGATACGACAGTCGCAATGTCCGCGGAGCATGGGCAGCTGGAACTCAACGTGATGATGCCGGTCATCGCGCACAATGTGCTCTGGTCGATGATGATCCTCACGAACGCGACGCGCATCTTCGCCAGCGAGAAATGCGTGGCTGGCATCGAGGCAAACATCGAGATGTGCGCCTACTGGGTCGAGCGCTCTGCAGCCCTGGCCACGGCGCTGGCGCCGCAGATCGGCTACGCGAAAGCAGCTGAGATCAGCAAGCGCTCCGTGAAGGAAGGGGTCTTGATCCGGGAGCTCGTTAGGCGTGATGCAATCCTGCCGCCCGATCGCATCGACGAGGTGCTCGATCTCAAGAAAATGACGGAGATCGGCGTCCCTGGCGGACCAAACGGTGCCGTCTCAGCGGGGTGATGCATGCGAATCACGACGTGGGCTGAATACGCGCTGCTCTGCTCGGTGCATCTGGCGCACCGCTTCGGCCATGGGCCTGTCAACGGTCGCGAAATCGCTGGGGCGGAGCGGCTTCCGGCTGACTATGTCGAGCAGATCCTCCTGAGGCTGCGTCGGGCGGGAATCGTTTCCAGCGTGCGCGGTGCTCATGGCGGCTACGAGCTGGCGCGGTCACCGTCGTCCATCTCCGTTCGGGAAGTCGTGACTGCAGCCGAGCACGCGACGTTCGATCTGCACTGCGTGTCGCATCCGGTGGACGAGCGCTGCTCTGAAACCAGTAGCTGTAGCATCCGTCCGGTCTGGGTGCTCCTGCAGAACAAGATCGACGAGGTCCTGGAAGGAGTGAAGTTGGCGGACCTCCTGCCAGAGGAGCGCGAGGTGCGTGGTCGCGTCGGTCTTCCTGTGCTGCAAGCCTAACGAACCCAGGATGGCGCTCGAATTATTCACGCGATGGCGGAGTGAATGGCGCCAGCGGCGTCAGGCGGTCGCGTACGTCGGCGCGCTGCGCGCGGAGCCGTCGGCCGATGACGTCGAGTGGCTGGCCGCGGAAGGGACGCACGGCGACAGCGATCGTGCGCGCTGGGAGCTTCGCTACGCCCGCGCTGCGCTAGGGCTCCTGGCCGCTGAGCGCGACGCGCTGGACGACATGACCCCCTCGCTCGTGGCGCGAGAGATCGCCGCCGCGATGCACGCGGATCCGCGTGTCGCGGCGCAGATGGTGAAGCTGGCGGAGCAGCAATTCAACGAGCGCCTGAGCGCCTACCGCCATGCAATGACGGACCGGACGGCAACGTCCGGAGTGACGGAGCGACTGGGCGACATGTTTTTGAGACTGGCCGACGCGCCGCCGCCTAACGCGGAGACCCGGGCGCGCGCGTTTGCGCTCGTGGCGCGGTATCTGGATGAAGCAAATGTGGCGTTGCGAGAGCATTTCGGAGCGGCCGTTTTACCGCCGGATGTCAAACCATCCGTGCTCGCGCAAACCAAGGGCTAACCAAAGCTGTCAGCCGTCTGCACACGGCAACACTTCTCAGCTGCTGACAGCAGTTGGCTGAGCGCTGTCAGCCGACAGCTTGTGTTGGGGTGGTGCGGGGAAGGGAATGCCGAAGGGGGGACTCGAACCCCCACGGGCTGTCGCCCACTGCGCCCTGAACGCAGCGCGTCTACCAATTCCACCACTTCGGCGTCGGGACGAGGCAAGCTAGCGGGCCGCGGTTTTTTTGCAACAAAGGACCAACGGCTCAACCAAAGCGGTCAGCTCCCAGAACACCGTCTGAAGTCGACAGCCCGCAGAGAACCAACGACTGCTGGCTGGTGGCCGACAGCTTTTGTTCCTCAACGAACTGAAGTCGCTCACCACTGAGGCCTGCCTGACGCGGCGTCTATCTTTCGCTCGATGGCGAACAAACCAGTCCCGGCCGATACCCAGAGCGTGGCGCGGAACCGTCGTGCGCGTCACGACTATCATATCCTTGACACGTGGGAAGCGGGTCTCGTGCTGACTGGAACCGAAGTGAAAGCACTACGAGAGGGCAAAGCGAACATCGGTGACGCGTACGGAATGGTGCGCGACGGCGAGTTGTTCCTGTTCAATGCGCACATCTCGCCATACGAGCGCGGCGGATACGTGAATCACGATCCGCTGCGCACGCGAAAGCTGCTGCTGCACAAGAAAGAGATTCAGCGTCTGATCGGCGGCACGGAGCGCGAAGGCCTCACCCTGATTCCGCTGGAGCTGTACTTCAAGCGCGGCAAGGCGAAAGTGGCGCTCGCGTTGGCCAAGGGAAAACAGTTGCACGACAAGCGCGCTGACCTGCGCAAGAAGGACGACGAGCGCGAGATGGCTCGCGCGTTTCGGCGCCGTTGATGCTCGCATCGCTCCTGCTTCTGCAACTCGGGCTGCCGGCCGACACGCTTTCGGCGATCACGGTGCGCGACGCTGACCAGCGCGCGCGCGTGCCAGTCGAGCGCATCGAGAATGTAGCCATGGTCAGCGTCGATCGTCTGGCGGCGAGCTTCCGCGAGAGAAGCCTTGTTAGGCGCATCACGCCTGATCGCTTCGCCGTGACATTGGCTGGCGCGCAGCTCGAGCTGTCGCCGGGAAGTGCCGTCGTGCGCAAAGGGACCACGGTTGCGCCGCTGCCGTCGCCGGCGCGCCTCAAGGGCAGCGAGCTGTTTGTGCCGATCGCGTTCGTCAGTGAGGTGCTGCCCCGCCTGGCGCCTCCGCCAGGCGTGGCCTACGACGCATCACGAGCAGAGCTCCGCCGAGTGGCATCCACTCCAGCCACGGCGACGGCGGCCCGCGCGACGCCGGCGCCCGTTAGGCGGACGCCGCCCAAGGCGAAGGCAAAAGCAGTCGTCGTGATCGATCCCGGCCACGGCGGTCCCGATCGTGGCATGAGCGGGCCGATGCGCGGGCGCTGGAAGATTCACGAGGCCGACCTCACCCTGCAGATCGGACGCAAGGTACGCGACGCCCTGAAGCAAAACGGCGTCGAGGTCATCATGACGCGCTCCAAGGACACGCTCATCGCGCTGGCTGACCGCGGACGCATCGCCAACGAGAACAATGCCAGTCTTTTCCTCTCCGTGCACATCAACGCGGCGAACAGACGCTGGCGCAACCCGGCCGGCGCTCGCGGGTTCGAGACGTACTTCCTGTCCGAGGCGCGAACGGATGACGCGAGACGCGTCGAGGAGATGGAAAACTCTTCCATCCAGTACGAAGTCGACGCGCTCCCCGCGGGCGACGATGCGTTAAGCTTCATCCTCAAAGACATGAAGCAGAACGAGAGCTTGCGTGAGTCACAGCTCCTCGCTGAAGCCGTGCAGAATGCGCTTGGCAAAATTCATCCGGGGCCCTCGCGCGGCGTGAAGCAGGCGGGATTCCGTGTCCTGGTCGCGGCGCTCGTCCCCGCGGTACTCGTCGAAGTCGGATTCGGCACGAATGCCGCAGAGGCGCGCTACCTGGCAAGCGACAAAGGGCAGCGCGCACTCGCCAGCGCCATCGCGAAATCCACGTTAGGCTATCTCGCGGCGTACGAACGACGCCGTACGGCCGGAGACACTGCCCGTTGACGCTGTCTGACGGCCGCGCCCCCGCGCTGGCGAATACCACGCTCGCCGTCAGCGTCGCCGGTCTCGCTCTACAAAACCCGATCGTGCTCGCCTCTGGAACCGCTGGCTACGGCGATGAGCTGGCCGGCGTCATGCGGCTGGATTCGTTAGGTGCGCTCGTCACCAAGGCTGTGAGTCTCGAGCCACGCGCCGGCGCACCGGCCCCGCGCGTGGCCGATTTCCCCGGCGGAATGATCA
>DATBKN010000259.1:0-2019 GCA_036555845.1 Gemmatimonadaceae bacterium
CCCTTCGGGCTGACATGGACGCGCTGCCAGTGACCGAGGAAGTCGACCTGCCGTTCAAATCGACGGTGAAGGCGACGTATCTCGGCCAGCAAGTCGGGGTCATGCATGCGTGTGGACACGACAACCACGTCGCTATCCTGATGGGAGTCGCCGAGCTTCTCGCTGGCGTTAGGCAGGAGCTGACTGGGACCGTGAAGTTCATTTTCCAACCAGCGGAGGAAGGGGCGCCGGCTGGCGAGCGTGGTGGCGCCGAGCTGATGATCGAGGAGGGCGCGCTGGAGAATCCGAAGGTCGACGCAATCTTCGGGCTGCATGTCTTTCCGTTCGAGGTCGGGAAGGTCGTCTGGCGCGCTGGCGGTCTAATGGCCAGCGGCGACGGCTTTCGCATCGTTGTACGCGGACGCCAGACGCACGGCGCGCTGCCTTGGAACGGCGTCGACCCGATAGTCACGGCATCGCAGATCGTCCTTGGGCTCCAGACGCTGGTGAGCCGCACCGTGGATCTCACCCTAACGCCCGCTGTTGTTACTGTGGGAATGATTCGTGGCGGCGTGCGCAACAACATCGTGCCAGACAGCGTCGAAATGATCGGCACCATTCGCACGTTCGATGAGCCCACACGCGATTCACTCGCGGCGCGGATCGTACGCACGGCTGAGGGAATCGCCCAGAGCGCAGGCGCCGTAGCTGTCGTAACGACGACGAAAGGCTATCCCGTCACGATCAACGATCCTGCGCTCACAGAGCGCATGGTGCCGACACTGCGTCGCACGTTAGGCGCGGACAACGTTCTCCCCGCCCAGCAAACCACGACCGCAGAAGACTTCTCGCTGTTTCAACGCAAGGTCCCCGGGATGTTCTTCTTCCTCGGCGTGACGCCGAAGGGGACGGACCCACGCACTGCGGCGCCGAATCACTCGCCGCGATTCTTTGCGGATGAAGCAGCGTTGGTGCCAGGGATGCGGGCGCTGGCGAATCTGACCGTAGACTATTTGTTTGGACCGCCGCCCAAGGCGACGAACTAGGTGCTAGGCGGCGCAGGGGTTAGGGACTCGTTAGGCAAGCGACGCTCCTAACCCCTAGCCCTAGCCCCTAGCCCCTAGCCCCTAGTTTAGCTCTTAGCGTCGCACGCGGCCTCGCCACGCGAGGCTTTCTCGAGCATCTCGACGAACTCGGCGACGGTCGAGGCACCAGTGTCTTTTTCATACCAGCTCATCTTGCTAGTGAAGACGGTGCTGTCTCCGTTGCGCTTCCTTTCGCCGGAGAGCCACTCGCGCAGCTCGCGCGGGCGTTCGATCCAGCAGCCACGCGGTGTGAAGCTCTCATCGAGCAGAATCACAGTCGGCGTCGCCGCGCGATTGTCAGGCGTGCGATGCGCCTCCATCACTTCCTTGCCGGCCTTGGGATCGACGATCCGCAGCGTAACGTTAGGCATCGATTCTACGAGCTTCGCGATGTACGGGATCGTGCTCACCGAGTCGCTGCAGCTATCCACGGCGACGACGAGCACGTTCCATGTGCCGGTCACGCGCGTTGCCCGCGCCATCACCGCGTCCGCTACTGCCGCGCGGCCGTAGTTCGTGTTCCACAGCTCCTTGCGTTCCTTGGCGTTGCTGAGGAACTCCGAGAACGGAACGCCGCCGGCGAAGAGCTTGGCATAGTCGATGTCCGCCGGCAGCTCGTTAGGAACGGCGGCCGAACATGAGACGCTGAGCGACAGTGCGAGGATCAGCGAGGTCACGACGACTCCTTTGTGGATACGCTGGCGGCAACGGTGTCCGCATCCGCGCGCCGCAGCAAGAGCACAGCGAGCAGCAACCCGCCCATCGTCACGCCCACGTCGGCCACGTTGAACGTCCACAGGCGGAACGAGCCAAAGCCGATGTCGATGAAATCGACAACGCCGCGCGCCGATCGCAGACGGTCGAGCAAGTTGCCCAGCGCACCGCCGGCGACGAGCGCCAATGCCACACTCTGCCAGCGATCGCCGCTCGATGTGTCACGATAGAGACGCCAGAG
>DATBKN010000260.1:0-14519 GCA_036555845.1 Gemmatimonadaceae bacterium
CGCGGCGAGGGGTAGAACGAGGAAAGGGGCGAGTGATGAAAGACGCCGAGCGAATGCAGACAACAGACGAGACATGGAGCGCGCTCCCAGTGAGAATGACGTGCTAGGCTGTAAAGCGAGCCACGTGCCCAGCCCTGGAACGGAGTGGCCAGCGCGGAGAGATACCGCCATCCCGCATCCTATGTGGGCCTCAGACGGCGACTTACGGATCGATTGGGCGATGAGCAGTTACCCAGATGTCGGCGACGAGGTCTGTCCTTTGATGGGGACGAAAACGCGTGCTGCGAGTGTACGTCTCGCCAGGTGGATAGGCCCAGCACCCATGCTGGCCTTCTGGTTAGGCGTCGCTTGCGGTCCAGCCTTGATTCCACTCCCGCCGCCGCGCACGCCGGCCCCTTCGGAGGTGGCGGTTCGCGCGCCAGCGGCGGTCGCGACCGTGTCACCTAACGCGATCGAATCCCTGCGCCAGCGGCGCCTCATGGTTCCGGTGGACGGTGTTACGATCGATCGCGTCCAGAATACGTACGACGCAGCGCGTGACGGCGGGGCTCGGCGCCATTACGCGCTCGATATCATGGCGCCTCGCGGCACAGCAGTGCTCGCGGCGGACGACGGCAGCATCTTGCGCATGGGCTTCAATGCGTTAGGCGGTCTCACGATTTATCAGATCGATCCCGACAAGCGCTTCGTGTACTACTACGCGCATCTGGATCGCTATGCCTCTGCGCTACGTGACGGCAGCGTCGTCTCGCGCGGAGATGTCATTGGTTTCGTTGGGGCGACCGGCAACGCATCGCCAAACGCGCCGCACCTGCATTTTCAGGTTCTCCTCTTTCGTGACCGCTACTGGGAAGGTGAAAGCGTGAATCCGTTCGGCATCTTCGATGCAGCAGGAAAACGGCGATGATGCGAGGAAAGGATCGCGCCGCGCTGCGTTCGGCTGCGCACCATCTCGATCCGATCGTGCACGTGGGGCAAAGCGGACTCACCAAAGCCGTGATCGCCTCGCTGGACGACGCACTGCGCACGCACGAGCTGGTCAAGGTTCAACTCGGAAAACGGTTGGACATTTCAGCGAAGGATGCAGCGGCACATCTCGCCGCGGCCACGGACGCCGAGGTGGTCCAAGTCATAGGACGCACGTGCACACTGTATAGGCCGAAACCGGAGACTGCTTAATGCACGCAACAACGTTTGGAAAGATAGAGAAACAGCGTGCACAACGCTGTCTACTTAATGAACGTTGTTCGGTGACAACGCTCTTTTCTCAACGCCGCCACGGTAACCCTAAACCCAGTAGCATTCGTTAGGTGGGAGTCCTTATGTCCACAATGTGCCGCGTCCTCGCCGCAGCCTGCATTGTCGCATGTGGGCAAAAGCCGCCCGCGAACAGCGCCGCGCCGACAGATACGAACATCGCGGATCGCGAGTGGGTACTTGTTGCCCTGGGAGATCGAACAGCTCCCTTCGGTCCGCAGGTGAGGCCGCCCACGCTGAAGCTCGCGCCCGTGGACTTCCGAGCGACGGGCTTCGCTGGGTGCAATCGCTACTTCGCGACGTATTCGATCAGCGGCGCCAGCTTGATGTTCGAGTCGCCGGGCGCCACGACGATGTTCTGTGCGGCGTCCGATTCGCTCGAGCGCGCGTTCCTGGGAATGCTGCCCGAGGTGACCACGTATCAGGTGGACGACACGGTGCTCACGCTCACAACCAAGAACGGTCTGGTCGCGCGCTTCCACGCAGCGCGCTGACACAATCCGGAACTAGGACCGCTTTCAGCTGCTGTCAGCCGTCCGCTGCCGACCGACAGTTGGCAGCTTTTGTTAGGGGTGTTGCACAATAAAGTAGTATGCACTAATATAAGCCATGACCTATGGAGCAGCACTCGTGGCGTTAGCCGACCCGACCCGTCGCGGCCTTTATGAACAGCTGCGCCGCCGTCCGCATACGGTAGGTGAGCTCGCCGCGCGCGCACAGGTCTCGCAGCCCGCGGTGTCGCAACACCTGCGAGTTCTGAGCGAGGCTCGTCTCGTTATGCACGAACGCGACGGCACGCGCCGTTACTACCGCGCCAGCCGTGATGGGCTGGCCGAGCTGCGGCGTTACGTCGAGTCCCTCTGGGACGACGTGCTCGCCGCGTACGCCGCGGCTGACATCAAAGCGAATCCCGTTCCGCGACGCCGCCGGTCGAAAAAGGGGGCCCCATGACATCATCAATCCCCCCAGTCGATCGGTCAGTGTCAGTCTCCTGGGACCAAGAGACTGCCTTTCGCCGCTTCGCCCTCGACTTCGGCACGTGGTGGCCGTCGCACTCGCACTCGGTCGGCGGGGCCCGGGTGCGGCGTGTCGTTCTGGAACCAAAGGTCGGCGGCCGCATCTTCGAAGAGCACAAGGACGGCCGGCGCTTTCAGTGGGGGAGCGTGCTCGCCTGGGAGCCGCCGCACCGGCTCGCCTTCACGTTCCACCCGGCCCGTGCGCCTGAAACCGCGCAGCACGTGGAGGTGCGCTTCTCGCCTAACGGGAACGGCACCGACGTGCAGCTCATCGCCACGGGATGGGAGAAATGGCGGCCAGAGAGCGAGGCCAAGCGCGCGCGCCGCGGCTATAACATGGGCTGGGGCTATCTCATGAGCTTGTGGGCCGGGAAACGAACGCCCGGGATGTACGTCGTCGATGCCATCATCGGCGTCGTCAAAGTGGTGAGCCGTATGCGCGGCGGCGACGCGCGCGAGATCGATCGCGCCGGCGGGGAGATCGCGTCGGCGCCACGCTGAGTCCGCCGCCTAACGCCTCAGCTCGACAGCACCGCGAGCGCATTCTAGCGGCACCGGCGCACGTTTTGCTCTGCTTCCCGTGAAGCGCTCGACCTTCACGCACGGAGCTCTACATGTACGTCTCGCCTACACTGGTGCGCCTGCCTAACGCGCCAGCGCCGCGTCGTTTTCGCTATCTCTTTGTCGGAGCCGCTCTTGTTCTTGGAGCCGTTCTCTTCCTTGCCGCCTGCGCCGATCAGGGTACGCAACCGAACCCGAGCGGCATTGCTTCGCCGCTCCTTCTGCAAGTCGCGCAAGACTCGGCGCCATCCCAGCTCGCCGTTGCGCAAGCCGTACCAGGATTCGGCGGATACTTCCTCGATGCCGCCGGCCGGCCGACGGTCTATCTCGCCAATGCTGCTCAACGTCCGGCCGCTGAAGCCGCACTGAGTGCATTTCTCGCCGAGCGAGGATTCAGCGCGTCTGATCTGCAAGTGCGGCAAGGTTCGAACCTCTATACGCAACTCGACACCTGGTATCGGCTCGCGCGGCCCGGCGTATTCGCAGTGGCCGGCATCGTGATGGGAGACGTCGATGAGGGGAACAACCGCCTGTACTTCGGCGTTACGACACCAACCGCCGCGTTAGGCGTACGCAATGTGCTCGCCACTCTCGGCGTCCCCGCGTCGGCATTTCTCGTGGAGCAGCGCGCACCGATCGCGACCGTCTCCACGCTGCGCGACCGCGTGCGCCCGCTGCAGGGCGGACTGCAGATCAATTTCTTCCCAACGCCGCCCGGCGTCAGTCCGGTCACGCTGCTTTGCACGTTAGGCTTCAATGTGGTGCGCTACGGCGTCTCGGGGTTCATGACGAACTCGCATTGCAGCAACGTCGAGGGCGGCGAAGAAACACCGACGGACTACTACCAGAACAGCCAGGCGAGCGGCGCGCCGGACTTGATCGGCACCGAGCTGGACGATCCGCACTGGACGAGCCAGATCAATCTCGATTGTCCGCCGCCGCTCGCGTGCAGGTACAGCGACGCCGCGCTCGCCGCGTATGCTCCCGGCGCTCAGGTCTCGCTCGGCCGCATCGCGCGCCCCGACGAGATCACGACAGTGGTTACCGACACGCTTCACCCGATCGCTGGTGACTTCCGCATTCGCGGCGAGCAGGTGGATCCCGTGCAAGGCGAGGTCGCCAACAAGGTCGGTCGCACGACAGGTTGGACGACCGGAGTGACAACACGCACCTGCGTGGACATCATCGCCGTAGGCACCAGCCACATCAGGCTATGCCAGGTGCTCGTGGGAGGGATCGTCGACGGCGGCGACAGCGGGTCGCCGGTATTTCGTAGAAAGGGCGGCAACTACAACGTCGTGCTGCTCGGGATCCTGTGGGGCGGGAGCACGGACGAGAACGTGGCGGAGTGGGCGCACAGTCCGCTCTCCGGAATCGAGCGCGAGATCGGCCCGCTCAAAACGTTCTAACGACTAGCTCGGGCTCTGCTGGCGGCGCCGCTGCTGCGCCGCCAGCACGCGCCATGGCGTGAGCGGGATCTCAGTAAGGTCGACGCCTAACGCATCGGCGACGGCGTTCGCGATCGCCGGCGCCGTCGGTATCACCGGAGGTTCCGCGAGCCCGCGAGCCCCGAGGTGATTGGCGCGAGCGTCGACCGTCCCAACACACCACGCCTCGATCTCCGGTGTGTCGGCGAGCGTCGGAATCTTGTAGTCGTGCATCGTCGGGTTGAGCGGCAGGCCCGACGCCGCATCGAGCATGCGCTCCTCGAAGAGCGCGAACCCGAGCCCCTGCAGAATCCCGCCCTCGAGCTGGCTCTCGGCGAGCGTCGGGTTGATGACGCGGCCGACGTCGTGCGCAGCGACGATACGCAGCACGCGCACGTGCCCTGTCTCGCTGTCCACCTCGACCTCGGCGAACTGCGCGCCGAAGCTCATCAAGCCCAGCTTCTGCTCGTTAGGGCCCCTCGTTCCGTGACCGGCGATCATGACATTGCCGATGCGTTTCATGACCTCGGCGAACGTGATGCTGCGAGCGCCGTCGCGTGTGCTGATCCTGGAGTCGCGCGCGTCGAGGTCGTCCGGGTGACACTCGAGCAGCTCGGCCGCGGCTTCGAGCATCTTGCCGCGCGCATCGACTGACGCCATGCGCACGGCCGGGCCGACGGACGGAGTCGTCATCGATCCCCAGGAATTGCCGGCGTACGGCGTGCGTTCGGTATCACCGATTACCACGCGCACGTCAGCCAGCCGTGCGCCTAACGACTCGGCGGCGATCTGCGCCAGGATTGTGCGCGCGCCGGTCCCCAGGTCCTGCGTGCCGGAGAGAACTTCCGCGGTTCCATCCGAGTGCATTGTGAGCGTCGCGTGCGCGGGCGGTCCGCCGCCGGCTGGCCAGACTTGCGCGGCCATACCGAATCCTCGGCGCGCCGTTGGACTCGAAGCCGCCGTGCGGCGCGATTCACGCGTGGTCCAGCCGAATCGCTCGGCTGCTTCTGCATAACAGCGACGAAGATTGTTGGACGAGAACTCGCGGTCTTTGAGCTCATCGCGCGCGGCGAAGTTGCGTAGCCGAATTTCCAGCGGATCGATGCCAAGCTCCTGCGCTGCGGTGTCCAGCGCACGCTCGAGCGCGAAGGCGCCCTCCGTGTGTCCCGGCCCGCGAAACGCCTGCATCGGCTGCGAGTGCGTGTAGGCGAAGCGCTCCGTCGTGCGCACGTTGGGACAGGAATACATCTGATGAAAGATCTGCGCCGGGCCGCCCTCCCAGCCGCCGGCGCCGAGTGCGACCCACGTATCGGCGATGATGGCTGTCAGGCGACCATCCTGACGCGCGCCTAACGTGACTTGCTGAACAGTGGCCGGCCGGTGGCCGGTGTCGATCTGCTCGCCTTCGCGGTCCAGCACGCAGCGGACCGGTCGTCCTGTTCGCTGGGCGAAGAGCGCAGCGGCGATCGTGTGCGGCCCCGCATGGTTTTTGGCTCCGAATCCGCCGCCCATGTAATCCATGAGCACGCGCACGGCGCTGCGCGGCATACTCAAGGCCCGGGCCACCTCGTCGCGCACGCGGAAAACACCCTGCGTCGATTCCCAAATGGTGAGTCGGTCGCCGTCATACTGTGCCACCGCGCCGTGCGGTTCCAGCGCCGTATGCAGCTGGGACGGCGTCCGATACTCGCGCCTAACGACTACGTTTGCCTCGCGCAAGCCGCGCTCGACGTCACCGCGTTCCACGACATCCGCGTCATCGTTCGCCGCCTTGACCAGAGGATCCAGCACCGGCCGCGACGACGGCACGACTGGAGCGAGCGCCGCGGCGCCGGCGGCGGCCGCCTCGCGCGATTCGGCACACACCGCGGCGACGGGCTGTCCGGCGTAGAGGATCGCCGGATCGAACAGCAGGATGCCGCTCAACTTTGTCGGTCGCGTCAGATCGGCAGCAGTAATGACATCGACGACGCCGGGGACGGCGCGCGCTGCGGCGACGTCGAGCTGTTCCACTCGACCCGGGCCTAACGGCGCGCGTACGAGGACGGCATGCAGCATTCCAGGCAGCGTGACGTCGCTCGTGTACGTTGCGCGTCCCGCTACCTTGGTGGGCGCATCCACGCGAGTCGCACGCGTGCCGACGATGCCGAGTTGCTCCTGCTCGCTCCACGGCGGCACGTCGAACGCCGGAGTCTCGACGACCTTACGTTCGTCGCGCCCTTCGACCTCCACAATCGTGGAGACATAGCGCTTGCGCGGCTCGTTAGGCATCACCCGCCACGGATTCGATCGCCCTGATGATTTTGGGATAGGTCCCGCAGCGGCACAGATTGCCGCTCATTGCATGGACGATGCTCTCGCGCGACGGCCCCGGATCACGCTCGAGCAGCGCGATCGCCGCCAGTATCTGCCCCGGCGTGCAGAATCCGCACTGCACGGCATCGTGCGCGATGAAGGCGCGCTGCACGGCATGCAGCTCGGAGCCGTTAGAAACGCCTTCGATCGTCGTCACGCTACGCCCGTCACACGCGCGCGCTAGCGTGAGGCAGCTGTAGATGTTCTGACCGTCCAGAAGCACCGTGCACGCGCCGCACTCGCCGCGTTCGCAGCCGGCCTTTGCGCCGCTCAGGTGCAGCCGGTCGCGCAAGACGCTGAGTAAACTCACGCCCGGCTCGACTTCGAGCTCTCGCTCGCGCCCGTTGACTGTCAGCTTCACGCAGAGGGTATTAGCCGAGGCGCGCGATGCTGTCCAGACGGCAGAATTTCGTGCCTTGGGCGCGACTTTTACCGTCGTTTGGCAATGGCTATCTTAGCACGACCGGGTTCCCGGTTCCCTTTCCCGAACGGCAGATCTCTCGAACTTTTCATGCCTTACGTCATCACGGAAGCCTGTATCGGCACGAAGGATAGGTCCTGCGTCGACGTGTGCCCCGTCGACTGCATTTATGAAGGCGAGAAGATGCTCTACATCCATCCGGACGAGTGCATCGATTGCGGGGCCTGCGAACCGGAGTGCCCGGTGACAGCGATCTTCCCGGAGGAAGACGTTCCGGGGAATCTCAAGCAATACGTGCAGATCAATCGCGAAGTCTTCACGAGCGAGAATCCGCCCGGCCGTCCACAACGCTGAACGATTGGCTCGTTAGGCTCAGGCGACCCAGCGCGCCATCAGGGTGATCGCTTCGAGCACGCGTGCGCAATAGGCATCGAGGAAGGCGTCGTTTACCGACGCGACTCCCTGGTGCCGCGCGCCGGCCACGGCGGCTGCACCATCGAAGTCGACGTAAGAAAGTCGCAGCGTAAGCTCGTCGTCCGGTCGTCCGAACGCCGAGCCGGGGAGCGTCGCAACGCCCGTCTCGTCCAGCAGCCGGCGACAGAGCTCGCTCGAGCTGCGCACGCCACGTGCTGAGAGCGCAGCCGCATGCGGGGTGAAATCGGGGAAGAGGTAGAATCCGCCGTGCGGAGCCTCGACAAGCGCGCCGCCGGCCCGCAGCATGGCCGCGCAGCGCGTGCCTAACGCGCGCAGGATGGCGCGCGTGTGCCGTAGATAGTCGTCGATGGCGGGTCCGCCGCGAAATGCCGTGACAGCTGCGTGCTGAACCGGCGCGTTCACTGCCGAAAACGTCTCGCTCGCGACGATGCTGAGCGCATCGAGGAGCCAGCGCAGTTGCGGCGCGATCGCGAATGTGCCGAGGCGCCAGCCTCCCGCGCTGCACCATTTGCTCAGGCCCGAGCTGACGATCGTCCCTTCGGGATAGAAGGTGGCAATCGAGTCGACGCACCCCTCGTGATCCAGCTGGCCATAGATCTCGTCCGCGATCACGACGATTCGATGTTCACGGGCGACGCTCGCCAACCCCTCGAGCACATCGCGATCGATGCGAAAGCCGTTCGGGTTGCTGGGCGAGTTGAGAATGAGCAGCTTCGGTCCAGCCTCCGCCCGTTCGAGCGCCGCCGCCAATGCGTTAGGCATCAGGTGCCAATGCTCCTCGCGCCGCGTGGGAATCCACGTCGCGGACCGACGGGCGAGACGCGCCTGCGGCACGTACGAGACCCACGACGGCGAGGGCACGAACAACTCGGCGTCGAGCACGAGCTGTGTCAGGAACATCAGCTCCTTGGAGCCTGGGCCGATCAGGATGTCCTCCGGCGTTAGGTCCAGCCCCTGCGTCGCGCGATGATGCGCCGCCACGGCCACGCGCAGCTCCGGAAGCCCTCGCACGGGGAGGTAGTCGTTTTCGTGCGCCGAAGCCTTGAGTGCCTCGACGACATGCTCAGGGACGGGAAATGGTGACTGTCCCAGTCCGAGCTTGTAGATCGTGCGCCCTTCGCGGCGCAGCCGGTTGCTCAGCTCATTGATGGCGAGCGTTGGCGAGGCGCTCAACGCGCGCACGTTCTCGTCGATCCAGGACGCGTCCGGCCGGGGAGGCGAGACAGTCATCTGCTGTTCGTTAGGCATGGCGCGCGACGGCGAGGAACTCGCTGAGGATATGGTTGAACGCGGCTGGGCGCTCCAGATTACTCACGTGGCCCGCGCGCGCCAACACTTGCAGCCTGCTGCCGTAGATCGCGCGGTGCATCGCTTCCGAATCGGAGACCGGCGTCAAGACATCGTCTTCGCCGACGATGATGAGCGTGAGCACGTCGATCGTAGCGAGCGTGGACGTGGAGTCCTCCCGCTCACGCATCGCCTCCAGCGCACCGACGACTCCCGCCACGGGAGCTTTTGCGAGTATGCGGTAGACCTGGTCGACGATCAGCGGCGACGTCTCGCGCGTGTGCTTCCCGACCATGCCGGTGATTGTCGCGTCCGCCACGGCGGTCGTCCCGCGTTCACGCGCCATCTGAGCCATAGCGCGACGCTTCTCGCGACCTTCTTCGGAGTCGGCCGATGCTCTCGTGTCGGCCAACACCAGCGCGTGTATTCGCGAGCGGTGCCGGCGCCACATCGAGAAGGCGACGTAGCCGCCCATCGACAGACCGCAAATCACCGCGCGGTCGATGCGGAGGCTGTCCATGAACGCGGCGACGTCGTCTGCGTACTGGTCCATCGAGTAGGGCGGCGCGACGGTGCTCTCGCCAAAGCCGCGCAGGTCGAGCGCGATGCAGCGTGCCTGCGACGACAGACTCGCGAGCTGCGGTGCCCACAGGCCGCGATGGTGCGGGAAGCCATGCAGGAAGATGACCGGGAACCCGTTTTCGCGGCCGGAGTCGTCGTACCCGAGTTTGATGCGATCCAGGTTCGCAATCATGCGTTATGCAGTGTCGCGACGAGACGTTTTGGGGCGCTGAAAACATGCCGTCAGCATCGTGCCACCTGCTAGATTTGGCACTCCCTCGGGACTCGCCCCTGGTGCTTTTTGCCGGTCGGGCAGGAGCGCAGAGCGAGCCGAGCCCTGCCGTTTGGAGAACCGTGAAGGGAGCCCCCGAGAATAGCGCGTCAGCTCCATCCTATCTCGAAACCGCCGACGCGGTCGAGCAGTTCATCTCCTCGATCGAGGGCACGCCGACGCTAGCCGTCGACACAGAAGGGGCCAGCTTCCACCGCTATCACGATCGCGTCTATCTGCTGCAACTATCGACGCAGGAGCGGCACGCGATCATCGATCCCCTGTGTGCGGGCACGCTGGACACGCTAGGAGCCATCGTAGAATCGCGCGGTGTGGAAATCGTCTTTCACGATGCCGACTACGACCTGCGCCTGCTGCACCAGGACTATGGCTGGCGGGTAGCGAACATCTTCGACACGCGATTGGCGGCGCAGTTGTTAGGCATCCGCGCCTTTGGTCTCGCGGCGTTGCTCCAGAGCTTCTTCGGCGTTCGGCTGGACAAACGCTTCCAGCGGGCCGATTGGTCGATGCGGCCGCTGTCCAAGGAAATGCTTGCCTACGCGGCTCAGGACACGATGCACCTGCTCGAGCTGCGCCAGCAGCTGCGATCGGAATTGGAGAAGCGCGGACGCTGGTCCTGGGCCACTGAGGAGTTCGCGCGTCTCGAAGGAACGCGTTGGGACGACGAAGATCCCGCGTCAACGTTTCTCCGGATGAAAGGGGCGCGAGATCTCAGCCGACGTGAGCTTGCGTTGCTGCGTGAACTGGTGCCGTGGCGCGAGGACGTCGCGCGCGAGCTGGATCGCAGCACATTTCGCGTGGTCGGGAACGAAGTGCTGCTCGAATTGTCGCGGCGCGCGCCCTCGTCAAAGGCGGAACTGGGGGCGATCAAAGGGATGCCACGCGGCATGATCGAAACGCGCTCGGCAGGCATACTCGAGGCGATTCAGCGCGGGGTGGCTGTGGCCGAGGCGGATCTGCCACGCTTTCCCAAGTCACCGCGTTGGGCGCGCGATCCGGACTTCGACGAGCGAGTGAATCGCCTGCGCCAGGTGCGCGATGCCAAGGCGCGAGAGCTGGATCTCGAGCCGGGGGTGCTGTGCCCGCGTGAGCGGCTCGAGGCGATCGCGCGGAGGCAGGCGACCTCGCTCGAGGCGCTCGCGGAAGTCCCCGAGCTGCGCCGCTGGCAGATCGAAGTGTTAGGCGCCGATCTCGTGCGCGCGATGAGTTCTGCGAACGGCGGCCGCGGTTCCAGCACGAGCGCGCCGGCCAGTCCGCGGGCGGCCGGAGCCTAACGATGGTTTGTCGGGCGCTGAAAGCGACGCTGCTGTGCACCGTGCTGACACTCGTGCGCGATGTCGCGAGCGCACAATCGCCATCGGCGAACGCAACGTTCCCCGACACCACGGGTTTGCCCGTCATCATGCGCGAGTTTCGCGGCGTGTGGATCGCCACAGTCGACAACATCGATTGGCCGTCCAAGCCTGGGCTCAGCACGCGCGATCAACAGAAGGAGCTGCTCGCCCTCCTGGACCGCGCCGTGGCGCTTCGGCTCAACGCCGTGATCTTCCAGGTGCGACCATCGGCGGACGCCTTGTACCAATCGAAGCTGGAGCCATGGTCTTTTTTCTTAACAGGCCGCCAGGGAAAGGCGCCGAAGCCGGCGTACGATCCGCTCGCATTCGCCATCAAAGAGGCGCACGCGCGCGGGCTGGAGCTGCACGCCTGGTTCAATCCATATCGCGCCAGGCATCCGGCCGAAAAATCGCCGGCCGCCGCGTCGCACATAAGCCGCGTACGACCGGATCTCGTTAGGCGTTACGGACAGTTTCTCTGGATGGATCCCGGCGATCCCGCCGTGCGACAACGGACCGTGCGTGTCGTGCTGGACGTCGTGCGCCGCTACGACGTCGACGGCGTGCACATCGACGACTATTTCTATCCGTATCCTGAAGGCGGCGCTGACTTCCCGGACGAGACCACATTCAGACGTTATGCAGCCGAAGGTGGCACGCTCTCCAGGGCCGACTGGCGCCGGCAAAACGTGGACGACCTCGTGCGCGATCTGTACGAGGCGGTCAAGCGCGCCAAGCCGTGGGTGAAGTTCGGCATCTCCCCATTCGGAATTTGGCGCCCTGGGTATCCATCGAGCGTGCGAGGTTTCGATGCCTACGAACGCCTCTACGCCGATGCGCGCAAGTGGATGAACGAGGGCTGGGGAGACTACTTCACTCCGCAGCTGTACTGGCGAACCGACGCGCCGGAGCAGCGCTACCTCGACTTGTTAGGCTGGTGGATCGGCGAGAATCGAATGGGTCGCCATGTCTGGCCCGGTAACTATACGAGCCGCGCGACGTCCGCTGCGCGCAACCTGTGGGATCCGTCCGAGGTCGTCGCGCAGGTGCGCGTCACGCGATTGGAGCCGGGCGCGTCCGGGAACATCCACTTCAGTATGCAGGCGTTCGGTCTCTCAACGGCGCTTGCTACGAGCCTGACGCGGGACGTGTATAAGGCGTCTGCACTCGTGCCGCCTTCGCCCTGGCTGGCCGACAGCGCGCCGCCCAAGCCCACAGTGATAGCCAAGCGCACGAAGGGGCACTGGCAGCTGCGCCTAACGCAAAATCAGGGGAGCATGATCCGTCTCTGGACGGTGCGCTGGCGCGGCGAAAGCGCGTGGGAGACTGAAACGCTTCCCGCAACTCGCGGCAGCGTCACGCTGAGCGACGCCCAAGCCGCGGTGATTACAGTGATCGATCGCGCGGGGATGGAATCCGAGCCAGCAATCCTCGCGCTCGGTTCTGGATCTGTTGTGAATTCACGTTAACGCAAAAGCGAACGCAGATTACGCAGAGTTCATCCGCAGATGAAGCAGATCTCGCCTTGGACTGAGTACACGATCTGCGTGCATCGGCGCGCGTTCTGCGCCCATCTGCGTTCCCGCTTTTCAGCGAATCTTAGAAGCCGAGGTAAGCTCGAACGCGCGGGTCGATGCGATCCGGCGTCCACGGCGGCGACCAGACGAGGTTCACCGCCACCTCACCGATGTCAGGAATCGAACGCAACTCGCGTTCTGCGTCGCTCATAATCTCGGGCCCCGACGGACAGCCCGGCGACGTGAGGCTCATGTCGATGCGCACGTCGCGGCCCTCTACGACGATGTCGTAGACCAGTCCCATGTCGACGATGTTGAGATTGATTTCGGGATCCTTCACTCGCCGGAGCACGAGCTTCACGGCGTCGACAGTCAATTCTCCGTCGGGGCCAATCTCATCACTCGGCAGGGGTTCGCCGCTTTCGTCCATCTCTTCCTCGACTTCGAGTCCTTACGCGCAATATGGCGCGCGGGCACTACGGGACGCGACGCTTCTGGACGATTGTTTCGGCCGAGCTGGTCGGTGCTGGGCGCTTTTTCGTCGCTGCTTTCTTGGAGCGCACGACTTTGGCCGGGCGCGCCTTGCTGCGCTTCGAGGAGCGCGCGGAACGGCTGCGGCGCAGCGGGTTCCAGCCGACCCGCTTGTCCGCGCGATAAGCGACTTTCTCGTCGATCGCGAATTCGGCGTCGGTGACGGCGAACGCGGCAGCGTCCGAGAGATCCGCGCGCACGTCTGCGATAACGCGTCCCGGGCGTTTGGCGCGCGCGGCGTGCACGCGGTTCGTCAGCAGCACGACGAACATCTGCCGTTCCGGATCGATCCACATCGACGTGCCCGTGAATCCCGTGTGACCGTAGGCGCGCGGAGTGAGGTAGATCCCGGAGGATCCGTCGCCATCGGCCGTATCCCAGCCTAACGCGCGAGAGCTGCCGTTCCAGTTTCCTGGCCCTGCGGCGCGGCGCGTGAAGAGCGCGACCGTCGAATCGCTCACGATGCGCACGCCGTTGTACTCGCCGCCATTGAGCATCATCTGCGCGAAAACGGAGAGATCAGCGGCCGTGGAGAAGAGGCCCGCGTGCCCAGCGACGCCGCCGAGAACGTAGGCATTCTCGTCGTGGACTTCTCCGCGAAGCGGATAGCCGCGCGGCGGTGCGATCTCAGTCGGTGCGATGCGGTATTCCAGCGAATCGGCCGGCCGGAAAAACGTGTCGGTCATGCCTAACGGGCCGAAGACACGCCGTTGCGTGAAGGTGTCGAGCGACTCGCCGGTGATGCTTTCTACTACCCAGCCGAGCACGTCGGCGCCGAGGTCGGAGTAGATGAAGCAGGAACCAGGTGCGCAAACGAGCGGCGTCGCGATGACGGCCCAGCGCGCGGCGCCGGGTGAGCTGGCCAGGCGCCAGAGCGCGCGGCCGGCGGGAAGGCCGGAGCGATGCGTCAGAAGCAGCCTAACGGTGACTCGATCCTTGTCGCCGCCGGCGAATTCCGGGAGGTACGTGGAAACCGGGGCGTCCAGCTCGAGCTTGCCCTCGTCGAACAGAAGCATCGCAGCCGTCGTCGTGGCGACGACCTTGGTGAGGGAAGCCAGGTCGTAGATCGTCCGGTCGGCGCTCACGGCGGGACTTCCCGCACGCCAATCCAGCTTGCCGAAGCCCTTCTGGAAGACGGAGTAACCCTCGCGTCCTACAACGACTGCCGCACCTGGAAAGCCTCCGGCATCGAGTCCCCGTCTCACAACTCGGTCAATTGCCCGTAATCTGTCCACTGACATGCGCACTTCAGCCGGCGAGCGCGACGGGAGACCGTCGCCCACCGTCAGCAGGGCGATGAGGGAGAGGGGGAAGATCACGGCGGCGTTACAAGTACTTGTCTATCAATCAGTTAAGGGAGCTAATCGGCCGCCGCTTTGATGCGCGCAGTTGACTCTGCGCAACGGGGGATTGGATTAGATATGAACGCAAGGCGCTACTGTCAAGACGACATACACACAAACTGGCAGTTCGTTTCTTCTGTCGTGCCAAGGACTTAGCGAGCTAATGTGAAGTAAAAGGTGAG
>DATBKN010000261.1:0-4137 GCA_036555845.1 Gemmatimonadaceae bacterium
CCGCCAGATGCCTAACTCGTCCCAGTGATCTTCCGGCGTTGTGCGATCGAGATGATACAGCGCGCTCTCGAACTCGCCGCGATCGTAGTGAATGTTGCCCAGATAGATGCGCGCTTCTGCAAAGTCGTCATCGAGCTGCAGTGCACGACGCAGTGTCGCGATCGAAGCGTCGTCGTTACCTAGCCTGTGCAGCGTGTAGCCCACGAGCGCGACGGCCTCGGCAGACTCCGGTGCATCGCGAACGGCGATGTCGAAAAACTCGCGCGCCTCTTCGACCAAACCGTCGCGGAACAGGGCGCGGCCGATCTGCAGCATGAGCTCGACGTCGTCTTCGTATCCGAGCTCTAACGTCTTTCTAAAGGCCTGGAGCGCGGCATCGGACTGGCCGAAACGCAGCAGCGTCTCGCCGAAACCGGCTAGCGCGTCTTCGTGCTCTGGGTCGAGCACGAGCGCTTCCTCGAATGCCTTGCGTGCCCAGGCGAATTCGTCGCGGGCAAGACGGGCGTAGCCGACGCCGATCTGGAGTTCTACTGAGTGTGGATAAAGCGAAAGCCCTTCGCGAAGAACTGAGAGTGCTTCGTCGTACTGCGCTTCATTGTAAAGCTGGTGTGCCCGTTCGTCGTACTCTTCGGAACTCATGAAGGGAATGGGCATTTCCGCTGTCCACCTCAAACTCGAGGAGTGATTTGCCTATAGTACCATTCGACGCACACTCAGTTCAACGGATTTAATGGGGTCTGACCCCCATTGATCTGACGCACGAGCTAAATCGAAGGCACGTCACGCACTAGCGTTCTCCGTCAGCGCCGAAGCAATTCGTGCCGCCAGCGACGCGTTTTCCTGCAGCAGTGCGACATTGGCGGCAAGAGAACGACCTCCAGTTTCGCGTTCGATCGCAGCAAGCAAGAACGGCGTGATTGCCGAGCCGGACAGTTTGTTCTCGCTGGCTTGGCTGAGCGCAGATCTGACCGCTTCATCCACTTCTTTCCGTGACAAAGCAGAACTAGCCGGAGGCGGGACGGCGACAATCAGAGCGCCAGGACGTCGCAGCCGACGCTCGATGTCGTACAGACGCGCGATGTCGTCGACGCTGTCGACGCGAACCGAGAGCCGTAAGCCCGTTTCGGCGGTAAAAAAGCCAGGACATTCATCGGTGCCGAAACCAGCGATTGTCACGCCGAGCGTCTCCAGCCGCTCGAGCGTCGCGGGTAGGTCGAGAATCGATTTCGCTCCTGCACACACAACGACAGCCGCTGTTCGTGCCAGCTCGAGGAGATCGGCCGACTCGTCGAAGGGATTGTCGCGGTGGACTCCGCCGATGCCACCTGTGGCGAAGACGTGCACGTCGGCTTCGCGGCACAACGCCAGCGCGGCAGCGACAGTCGTTGCGCCGTCGCTGCCGCGCAGAATCGCGGGCCCAAGGTCGCGTGCCGAGAGTTTTGCGATCCCCGTGCGCGCGAGAAAGCGTTCCAGCTCGTCGCTCGTTAGGCCGAATGTCGCTTGCCCGGCGACGACAGCGGTGATCGCGGGCGTTGCGCCGTGGCGCAAGATCGCCGCGCGCATGCGCGCGGCGGCATCCCGGTTGGCCGGTATCGGAAGACCCTGAGCCAGCACCGAGCTTTCGAGCGCCACGATTGGACGCTCACGGACGATAGCGTCGCCGACTTCGGGAGTATAGCGGAGGAATGGGCCGGAATGCCTAACGGGCAATCAGGCCTTCTCGTTATCGAACTGCTCGGCGCGGAGCGTGTCCACCTTCTCCCATTCGGCAGCGGTCGGATCCCACACCGCCATGATCTTGATGCGCTCGCCGGCGTAGCAGTCGAACGATTTCGACTTCCCTTTGAGGATCTTGATTTCGTGGCCGTCTTCGAAGCGGAGCACGATTTCGGGGTAGTCCTTGTTGGTGTACTGCTTGCGCAGTTTTGTCGGCTTGTCAGGCATTCAGTGCTCCGTCAGTCAGTAAAAGTGCAACGCGTTCGCTTGCTTCACGTGACGACCGAATCGCGACTCGCGTACTGCTCCCACGCTCCCGATTCCAGCGCTTCGTCCATCGCTGCAACAGCGCTCTCCAGCTCGTCATCCCGCGTGTAAAAATGCGGCGCGACGCGAATTCCAGCGCCCGGCCGGAAGTCGACAAGAATGTCGCGCGCGAGGAGGCATTGCGCCACCTCGTACGCGTGCGGAACGTCGATCGCCACAGTGCCGCCGCGACGGCTGGCATCGCGCGGGGCGTGTACGCGGTAGCCGCGCGCATCAGCCAGCTCGATGAGGCGGGCGGTTTGGCGCATACTCTTTTCGCGGATTGCTGCCACGCCGGCCCGTGCGACGATGCGGGGACCCTCGATCGCGGCATAGAGCGCCGGAACAACCGACGTGCCGCCTAACCAGCGATAGGCGCTGTTGGTGTATTCCATTTCCGGCGCGAAATCGAATGGGTGCTCGTGCGCAAACCATCCCGTGAGGGCCGGCTCCAGGTGCGCCGTCGTCCGCGGATTGGCGTACAAGAAGCAGCCGCCCGGCCCTCCGCAGAGCCACTTGAGCACGCCGCCGGTGAGGAAGTCCGCGCCGCTGGCGGCGACGTCGACAGGCAGCACGCCGACGGCGTGGAACGCGTCTAGCGAAACGAGCGCGCCCATCGCATGCGCGTGACGGCAGATCGCATCGACATCCATCACGAACGCCGATTTGAACAGCACATACGAGACGGCTACGAGCGCGGTCCGTTCGTCGATCGCGGCAAGCAATCGATCCGTGTCTATTGTGATCCCCTCCTCGCTCGGGACGACGACTATTTCAGCGCCCAATCGCCGCGCGAGTTTGTCGTACACATAGCGCACCGACGGAAAATCCAGCGCCGTCATTACGATACGGTTCCGTGGCGCCTGATACTGAATCGATGACAACGCCGTCGCCTGCGCCCACGTCACGTTAGGCACACATACCACTTCGCCGCGGCCCGCGCCGATGAGCGGTGCGATGTCGTCACCCACTGTCGCGGGAAGCTCCCACCACCCCGCGTTCATCCACGCACGCACTCCCATCTCCGCCCAGGCGTCCACGTACTCGGCGAGCCGATCCGGCACGCCCCTCGGCATCGCCCCGAGCGAATTGGACACGAGGTAATTCGTCCGGTCGAGAATCGGGAATTCGGACCGGAATCGCAGGAGCTTGTCCGTCACAGCGCGGTCTCCTCGGCGGTGTGTACGGGACCAGTGCGAAGCGCGCCGCCGCGACGGCGCGCGGCGAGCCAATAGAGCACGCTCGCCACGGCGAGCGCGGCCAGCAGCATCGCCCACTCGTCCCAGTGGATGCTCGTGAGCAGCCACACGATGACCGCAATGCCGGCGAACGGCAGCACGTTGCCTAACGGCATGCGGAATGGCGTGCCCTCCGTGCGCACGTCACGGCGGCGAAGCTGCCATGCCGCTGCGCAACACAGCGCATACAGCACGAGCACCGACAAATTGGACATGATCGCCAGGCGCTCGAACGGGTTTTTGATGGCGAGGAGGAGCACGATGAAGGTCTGCAAAACGATCGCGGCGTATGGCGTGGCGTAGCGTGGATGAACGGCAGCGAGGCGCGACGGCAGCACACCATCGCGCGCGAAGGCGAACAGGGCGCGCGGGACGGCCAGGATCATCCCGCTCACGTAGCCGAACATCGAGATGGACGCGCCTAACAAGAGCAGCGTGCGGCCGGCCGGACCGAAAGCGACCCCAGCCGCATCGGCGAGAGGCGCAGGCGTCGCGCTCGCCAGCGCTGGCCCGAGTATTCCCTGAGCGACGAGCTGGACGCCGAGATAGAGCAGTGTGATCGTGACCATCGCCAGGAGGATCGCGCGTGGGACCGTTCGAGCGGTATCGCGCACCTCGCCGCTCGGTACGAGCGCCGTTTCAATCCCGCTGAAAGCAAAAACAAGCAGGATCGACGTCCGCGCGATCTCTGCAGCGGGCGGCACCCGCTCCACGACAAGATGCTCGGACCTAACGAAGAATGCGCCGGCTATGGCGAGAAAAAAGAGCGGGGCAAGTTTGGCGATCGTTGCCACAGTCGCGAGCCGGGCGCCTTGCTGCACACCGCGCACAGTCACGTACGCGAGTGCTGCAAACAGCAACGCGAGAAAGATGAACT
>DATBKN010000262.1:0-2163 GCA_036555845.1 Gemmatimonadaceae bacterium
CAACCCTTATTTCGCTTTCTCTATTCGAATTCGGCGAAGTACCGCGACGTCCGTGGACAGCTCTTCTGAACCCGACGGCAACTTGTTCATTCGCAGAAGGTAAGCCACTACATCAGCATACTCCTGCGGCGTCAGGCTCCCCGGTTCATTCTTCGGCATTCGCTCCTGCACATACTCGAACAAGTCCGACAAGAGACGGCCGCCCCACCACGAGTCGAAAATTGCGCCGGTGTGCGATTCCGGGGTGTGACAGGACCGACATTGCACGGCGTAGAGGTC
Organism: Gemmatimonadaceae bacterium; assembly: GCA_036555845.1. GTDB lineage: Bacteria > Gemmatimonadota > Gemmatimonadetes > Gemmatimonadales > Gemmatimonadaceae > DASYRX01. The sequence continues at coordinate 280 of DATBKN010000262.1, forward strand.
GCGCCCACGGGTCGCCTGGACACTGGAATACACGCCAGAACTGGCCGAGCGCGGCGCATCCTCGGTGCCCTGAGCGGCTGCGGACAGCCATGGTCCGCCAATCATGGCAGCGACGAATAGAAAGCGGCTGGGAACGCGACGCACCGCTGAACGATAGTTGCTAGCGAGTCCCGGTACGAGGCTCCAAGATGGGGCTGCTCACTGACATGCCGCACCGGGCCTTAGTCGCAGTCTGGCAAACCCACTTTTGAAGGTGACGACGAGCTCCAGCGACCCACTCGCAGTGGTAGGCCAAAGCCGCAGCCAGATCGCTCGCACGTACTACGTGATCGCCGGCGTCTACACGTTGTCGGCGTCCCTGATCTGGGGAGTCAACACGATCTTCCTGCTGCGATCGGGGCACCTCACGCTGCTCGAGGTGTTCGTTGCCAACGCAATCTTCACGGGGAGCATGGCGCTCTTCGAAGTGCCGACGGGGATCGTCGCGGACACGCGTGGTCGTCGATTCTCATTTCTTTGCAGCGTCGCCGTGCTCCTCGTTGGTACGATCGCGTACGTCGCCGTTCCCGCGTTAGGTGGCCACTTCGTGGCCTTCTGCGTCGCGTCGGTCGTGCTCGGACTCGGCTATACTTTCTATTCGGGTGCCGTCGAAGCGTGGCTAGTAGACGCGCTCAAGGCGTCCGGGGATCGCGAGCCTGTCGATCGCGTGCTGGCGCGCGGCCAGTTCGTTTCATCCGCGGCCATGCTGATCGGCTCAGTCGCCGGCGGGCTCCTCGCCAGCTTGAGCCTCGCCGCTCCCTATCTCGTCCGCTCGGCGCTGCTGTTTGTCGCCTTCATCGTGGGTTATGTCGCGATGCATGACGTGGGGTTCAGTGTCCGCGAACTGCCGCTTCGTACAGTCGGAGTAGAGATGGCGCGTATCGGCCGCGAGAGCATCCAATTCGGCTGGCACACGCCGCGCGCACGACTAGCTATTCTCGCCGGCGCGGCGCCGGCTGTATTTCTCGAATGGGGGTACCATGCGTGGCAGCCGTACTTCCTCGATCTCATTGGTTCGGGCGCCATCTGGGTGCTCGGCTGGATCGCGGCGGCAATCGCCGTGGCGATGATGTTAGGCAACTGGCTCGTCGAGCGCATGACGCGATTCTGCGGCAAGCGCAGCACGCTCCTGTTAGGTGCCGCGATCGTGTATTCCGCATCGGCGATCGGCGTGGGGCTCGCGCATTCCTTCGCAATCGCTGTCACGATGTATCTCATCGGCATGGTGAGCGTCGGAGTTTTCCAACCGGTTCGTCAAGCCTTCCTGCACCAGGTGGTGCCTAGCGAGCAGCGCGCGACGGTCCTCTCACTGGCGTCACTCGTTTCGAGCACGGGAAGCATGCTCGGGCAAGGTGGACTTGGCTGGGTGGCGTCCCGAACGTCCCTGGCCACAGGTTACGTTGTTGGCGGCGCGCTCACAGCGCTCGCGATTCCTTCGGTCCTCGCGATACGCCGACTCGGCGGCATCGCAGACATGATCATGGGTAAGGCTGGTCGCTACACCATGTGTGCGACGCTCGCCTTGCCTGAAGGGGTCGCAGTAAGCGCTCAACGCGACGTAGAAGTTGCTGTCACCACACCCATTGAGAGAGGTCCGCAGGCTGCATGAGTACGCCGGTCATCCTGGCTGTTGACGACGAGCCTGAAGTTTTGAACGCGGTCGAACGCGATCTTCGATTGCACTATCGGCCGGACTATCGCGTGATCAAGGCCTCGTCAGGCGGGCAAGCGCTGGAGGCGACGCAGCAGCTCAAGCAGCGCGGCTCGCCGGTCGCGTTGTTTCTGGTTGACGAGCGCATGCCGGAGATGACTGGGACGCAGTTCCTGCTCGAAGCGCTCAAGCTC
>DATBKN010000263.1:0-7172 GCA_036555845.1 Gemmatimonadaceae bacterium
CTCAATCGTGTTTCCACAGGCGATCGCGCTCGCCGCCACGTGGGACAGCGCTCTCGTGAGGCGTGTAGCGGAAGCGATCGCGCGCGAAACGCGCAGCAGAGGCGTTAGGCAGGTCCTTTCACCGGTCGTCAATATCGCCGATGACGTGCGCTGGGGCCGAGTAGAAGAGACCTACGGTGAGGATCCCTTCCTCACTTCGGTGATGGGCCGCGCGTTTGTCGGCGCGTTCGAGAGAGCCGGTGTCATCGCGACGCCGAAACACTTTGTCGCGAACGTGGGAGCCGGCGGCCGAGACAGCTATCCGATCGATGTGAGCAACCGGCTGCTGGAGGAGCTTCACTTCCCGCCGTTTCGCAGCGCGATTCAGCAGGCAGGAGCGCGCTCGATCATGACGGCGTACAACTCGGTCGACGGACTTCCCGCCACTCAGAGCGGGCCGTTGCTCACGCAGAAGCTCAAGCGCGACTGGGGCTTCACTGGATTCGTCATTTCCGACGCGGCTGCCACCGGCGGCGCGACGGTTTTACATCATACCGAGGCGAGCACCGCGACGGCCGCGAAGCACGCGTGGGAAGCCGGGCTCGATGTCGTCTTTCAGTCGTCGTATCCACAGCATCGGCCATACTTGCAGGCGCTCCAGGACCACCTCGTCGCTGATTCCGTGGTCGATTCGGCGGTCGCGCGCGTCCTGCGTGCCAAGTTCGAGCTGGGTCTCTTCGAGAATGCGCGCGTCGATCCCGACTCCGCGGCATACTGGAATGGACACGCGACGCACCGCGCGCTCGCTCGTGAGGCAGCGCGCGCGTCAGTCGTGCTGCTCAAGAACGAACGTCAGACGCTCCCGCTGCGGCGCGATGTCAAATCACTTGCCGTTATTGGCGTTGACGCGAGCGAAGCGCGGCTCGGCGGGTACAGCGGTCCCGGCGTAAAGAAGACTTCGATCCTCGAGGGACTGCGAGCTGCGCTCGGCGCATCCACACAGGTACGCTACGCACCAGGTCCAGGACGCCTAACGCCAGAGTATGAGGCTGTCTCGGCGCAGTACCTGTCGTTCAGAGATGCCGGACGATCCAGCGCCGGTCTGCGCGGCGAGTACTACGACAACAACCGGCTGGAAGGTACGCCTCGTCTTGTGCGCAGCGATGCTGCCATCGATTTCGGCTGGACGCTGAATTCTCCGGCACCAGGCATCCCGTTCGATTGGTATTCCGCGCGCTGGACTGGAACGCTGACAGTGCCGCCGATTGGCGTGAGGCGCCTTGGTGTCGAGGGGAACGACGGGTATCGCCTGTGGCTCGACGACCGTCTGATTATGGACAACTGGACCAAACGTTCTTTCGGCAAGCGACTTGTCGATGTGCGCCTCGCACCCGGATCGCAGCATGCGATCAAGCTGGAATACTTCGAAAGTACGGGGAACGCGCGCCTCAAGCTCGTGTGGGACGCCGGCGTTAGGCGGGACTGGCGTTCACAAATCGACAGCGCCGTGCGAGTCGCGCGGCGAAGCGAAGCGGCAGTCGTAGTCGCCGGCATCGAGGAAGGAGAGTTCCGGGATAGAGCTTCACTGCGCCTGCCGGGGCATCAGGAAGAGCTCATCCGCGCGGTTGCGGCGACTGGGAAGTCCGTTGTCGTCATTCTTGTCGGCGGCAGCGCGATCACGATGTCCGCGTGGCTCGACAGCGTGAGTGCTGTCCTGCACATATGGTATCCCGGCGAAGAAGGCGGGAACGCCGTCGCGGACGTGATAACAGGTGACTACAACCCGGCCGGGCGGTTGCCAATCACGTTTCCAGTGGCTGAAGGTCAGCTCCCGCTCGTGTACAACCACAAGCCGACGGGCCGCGGCGATGATTACGTCGACCTCACGGGTCATCCGCTCTTCCCGTTCGGCTTCGGCTTGAGCTACACGACATTCGAATACTCGAACCTAACGATCACTCCGGCGACGATCGATGCTTCCGGCAGCGCCACCGTGCGCTGCAGCGTGAAAAACATTGGCGCGCGCGCCGGCGATGAGGTCGTGCAGCTCTACGTGCGAGACATCCTCGCGTCGACGGCGCGACCGGTGATGGCCCTCAAGGGCTTTGCACGCGTCCACCTCGCGCCTGGCGAGACGAAGGACGCATCGTTCATGCTCACGCCGGAGCATTTGAGCATGCTCGACGCCAACATGCGCGAAGTGGTCGAACCGGGAACATTCCGCATTCTCCTCGGCGCATCATCGCGCGACATCCGGTTGCGTGGCGAGCTGCTTGTTAGGTGATGCGCTCATGAGCGAGCACCTTTCCCGTCGTCGTTTTCTCGGCACTGCGGTTGGCGCTCTGGCCGCGTCGCGCGTGCCTTTCGACGCGCCGGCGCGCCCCGTGCCGACGGCGGCGCAGCTGGAATGGCAGCGCGACGAGTTGGCGATGTTCATTCATTTCGGCGTCAACACGTTTACTAATCGCGAGTGGGGCGACGGAACGGAAAATCCCAGCATCTTCGCGCCGGCGAGCTTGGACACGCGTCAGTGGGCGCGATCGGCGCGGGCCGCGGGCTTCCGCGCGATGGTCCTCACCGCCAAACATCACGACGGATTTTGCCTGTGGCCCAGCAAGACGACGACGCATTCGGTGGCATCGAGCCCGTTTCGCGGTGGAGCAGGGAACGTCGTGCGCGAGTTCGTAGACGCGTGCCGCGCAGAGGGACTCAAGCCCGGTCTTTACCTGTCGCCGTGGGATCGCCACGAGCCGTCGTATGGAGACTCGCCGCGCTACAACGATCTCTATTGCGATCAATTGACCGAGCTGCTCACGCAATACGGCGCGATCAGTGAAGTCTGGTTCGACGGCGCGAACGGGGAAGGGCCTAACGGCAAGCGCCAGGTGTACGATTGGCCGCGCGTGTGGGGTCTCGTGCGCAAGCTCCAGCCTAACGCCGTCATGTTCTCCGATGCGGGGCCGGACATCCGCTGGATCGGCAACGAGCGCGGGGCGGCGGGGGTCACGAACTGGTCGACAGTAGACCCGAGGATCGTGACGCGCCCAGGCCAGGAGGGCGCTGACGTTATGCGCTCGCTGCAGGACGGCGACGCCGAGGGCAGCGTCTGGCGGCCTGGTGAGACCGACGTCTCGATCCGGCCGGGGTGGTTTTATCATCCGGCTGAAGACGCGAAGGTGAAGACCGAGGAGGACCTCGTGCAGCTCTACTTCACGTCCGTCGGGCGCAACTCGAAGCTGTTGCTCAACGTGCCGCCCACGACACAAGGCTTGCTGCACGACGTCGACGTTGCGCGCCTGGCCGGAATGCGACAGCAGTTAGGCACTCTCTTCAAGACCAACGTCGCAGCAGGCGCGCGTGTGGGCTGGCGCTCGACCGGTCCGCGCAGCGGCACCGTGGACATGGACCTCGGCCGATCGATGTCGCTCGCAATCGCGCGTCTGGAGGAAGACATCGCGCGCGGCCAGATCGTGGCCCGCTATACGCTTGAGGCGCAGGTCGGTGATTCCTGGCGAGAGCTGGCCAGCGGCACGACGATTGGCTACTGCAAGCTCGACCGATTCGATCCAGTGACAACTCGGCGGGTGCGCCTAACGATTAGTGAGGCGCTTGAACCTCCTACGCCGGTTGTGGTCAAACTCTACGCGCCCTAAGAAAGGCGTTTGGACGTTGCCGGCTGCCTGAGCGGCACGCGCAGCGGACCATCCGCTGCAACGGATTGTTAGGCAACGAGCCCCAGAAGCCAAGGCCGCGAGAAATACGGCCGATAGCATTGCGAGAACGACGAGACGAAAACCATCGTTAGCTGCGAGTCCCAGGCAAAATATTCTGGTTTGACCGGAACAGATTCGCCGGGTCGTACTGCGCCTTGATCCGCGCCAGCCGCGGATAGTTCGCGCCGTACACTTCGCGAATGCGTTCCGGTGTGCTCGGCGGCAGGTAGTTCACGTAGGCGCGGCGCGCGAAGGGACGCAGCGCGGCGCCGGTCTCCGCCACCCATTTCTCGGCGCGTGCGCGCGCCTCGGGAGTGTCCCACTCGGCGGCCACCAGGGAACTCAGGCCCGTCCCGCGCAGGGGGTAGGCAGTCGCGCTCATCGGGATGCGCGCCGCAACCCCGTTCGACAGGCCGAGGAGCAGCTGTCCGACCCCCCGTCCCTCGACTGCCGCGCGCGCAAGCACGTCCACCACGCTGCCGCTCAGGTCTTCGATGAACGCGCCCTCGACCGCCAGGCGTGTCGTGTTCCACGTCTCGCCGTCCGGACTTGGCGTCGAGGTGGACAGCCGCGCTTCCGTGGGGCGGAATGCCTTTTTCCATTTCTCGAGGTAGGCCGCCGCTGCCGCCGCGTCGCCGCGGAAATCGCAGCTCGCCGACGCGCCAGATACCGGGTCCACATAGAACCCGGCGCGCACCTCATCGGGCGTCTCGCGCACGAGGTCACCAAATTTGCGCAACGCCCCGGCCAGATCGTTGACGTCGCGCCAGCCGAAGGCGAACGCGGCCGTGTGCATCGGCACCACGGGGTGCAGCCGAAAGTCCAGGCGTGTAACGACGCCGAAGTTCCCGCCGCCGCCACGGACGGCCCAATAGAGGTTCTCGTTCTTGCCGGGCCCGAGTTCCAGCACGTCGCCGTCGGCGGTGACGAGCTGTGCGCCGATGAGGTTGTCGCACGCCGTTCCATACAGCCCCCGTCCGCTCGTGTCGCCGCCGGCGAGCGTGAGGCCCGCAACGCCCACGGAGCCGCAAGCCCCCATGGGCGTGTAGAGGCCCGCGGCCAGCGTGGCTGCCAAGAGGTCCCTGATCCGCGTGCCGCCACCGACCGAGGCCGTTCGGCGGTCACGATCGACGTTGACCGTGGTGAACTCGCCGAGGTCTATCTGAAGCGCGCCATCGGCCGCCCCGTACCCCGCATAACTGTGACCGCCGCCACGGATGGCGATGGGAACCGTGTGCGTACGCGCGAACTCCACGCAGCGTCGCACGTCATCGACGTTCGCGGCGCGCACCATCGCCAGTGGGCGGCGATCGTAGGCGAGATTCCAGACCTTTCTCGCCTCGTCGTATCCGGTCGAACTCCCCCGCAGCAATCGCCCACGAACGCCGCGGGTAAGGTTGTCGAGGTCGGACGCGGGATCGGCGGCCGCGGCGGCGGTCCAAGTGCCCGGGCGCGCGCACGCGCCCAGGGTCGCGACGCCGGCGGCGACCAGCCCGGCGCGCACGAAATCGCGCCGATTCCAACTCGCGATCTCAGTAGGATGCTCGCGCATCGGCGATCCTCGCTAGTGACAGGTTCGTTGCCTAACGGCCCGCCGTTCTGCTGCGCCGCATCTCAACACTCGCTGCCGTGACCAGCAACACGGCAGCAAACAACATAGAGTCTGCGGTGGCTGCAGCAATGGCTTGTTAGGCGGCGAGTTGTCGGCGCACGGGGCTTTCACTCGTGCAGCTCGAGAAGTGCAGTAAGCAACGCCTTCCAACCGGCCCCGGTAGCTTTTTCGGCTCCCACCCCCTCGAGCACCTAGGAGACCCTCTGCTTCATTTTTCCGTCGGCTTCGGAACCGATTCTACTCGTCCCCTTCGAGCGAACTCGCGGCTGCTTTTCGAGGCAGCGAGACGTTTCCGGATGTCTGATGCACGAGCAGGTAACTGATCGCACCACTGGCGTCAGGCACGAATTCGAATGACAGGGTCGGATATCCCTCTGCGGCGAAGTGCAACCCATTTGCGAACCGCAAGGGGTAGGTCGGGAAGCCAGGAATGGCAAGGCGAAGTTGGCCTTGCTGCAGAGTAACTCTGGCGAGCGGCGGCTCAACCCCGTACTCGCCCGTAAGCGCCTCCAACACAGCTCGCGTCGGCGGTTCACCAGAACGGCGTGGTACTTCGATCCGGATCCCCCGGGGATCATGGACAGTCAACTGCGTGACTGTCCCATCGCGACCGCGGATGAACTCAATGACCACTTCGGGCACATCGCTCAAGCGAAAGCGCCAGTCGCGCTCCCAATGTAGGTCGTGAAGTGTTTCTCCTGGCACGTAGTACGACAGCTTCCCTTCACCCTCGAGTGCGACGGTCAGAAACCTCGCACCGTCGTCGTACTCACCGACAACGCGTTCGAGCACGTCACTCTCTGGAACGACCCTTCGCGTCTGCGCCCGTTGCGGAATGACGCTGGACTTGTTCGAGCGTTGCTCACCCGTCGCACGGCCGGGGCCGCTGTCACTGATCGCTGAGGATCGAACATCACCGGACGGTGATCGCTGAAGCCTCGCTTTCGCGAAGAACAGGGCTGCGGCGAGCACCACCGCGGAGGAGCCGAGGACGTAAGGTCGCATCGAACGACGCGGCTGCGCTTTCGCGGGCAGGGGTGTTCTTGCGGTACCAATGATTGCCTGGACCGTTTGCGTGAGCGGCAGCATGTGCGCACGGAGAGGCGGTGTTAAGGCGTCAAGCCAGTGGAGCGAACCGAGGTGGTATTCCAGACCGCCACTAGGCGTCACGTCCTCGATCCTGAACGGCACGACAGGAATGCCGAGGTGAACCGCCCGCTCAACCTCGCGGATGATGTGCGCCGACCCGTTTGCGGCACCGGAAAGCACGAGCACGAGCGCAGAACTCTGCCTGATCCCATCTATGATCGCCGCTCCCCACTCGGTGCCCGGCACGATATCCCGAGGCGCAATCCAACAGCGTATTCCTGCCTGCTCGAGTGTGGCGCACACAGCGTCCGCAACCGGCTTGTCCTCCGTCGAATGGCTGATGAACACGTCGTGGGCCACGACTCCCCCGAGGGCGGATCAGACAAAACTGAGGCAACTCTACCTCAAGATACGGCTCTCGGCTCTGGCGGCCATACCCTCCGCCCGCTGTATCGTCGCCTCGGCGGTTGCTGCGGATGCGCATGTGACCGACGATCACGATCACTCGCAAAGTCGCACTACGTCCGCTTGACAACAGCCTCGTTAGGAGTGTTAGGCGGCGAATCGGACGTGTGAGCGAATAACCGAGCGTCATAACTATCGAGCTGCGCTGAGGACGGAATCGCGGCACCGAATTAGCAGGTTCGCTCTCTGCGCCATGACCTGATAGACCAAGTCCTGAGCTTGCGCGATGTCCAGCTGCTCCGCAGCGCAACGGAGCCTCTCAGCTTCGGATGGTCGTGGCCGTGTTCCGAGTGCGGGATTCATTGCGTACATGC
>DATBKN010000264.1:0-7895 GCA_036555845.1 Gemmatimonadaceae bacterium
GTTCGCTCGGCGATCGATCCTTGCGCGGCGAGTGGAGCGACGCTGACGAGCGAGAGCACAACTATTAATAGGCGGCGACTGCGGATCATTGGCTGCTCAGGTGGGAGGTCGGCGGCACTGGCGTTGGCGCATTGTGCCGGCGGACGCGCCGTGCTGCAAGGGCTATTCGAGCGGCAGCGGTTGCCCCACGAGAATGGCGGTGAACAGGAAGACGAGCAGCGCCGCGATCACCTCGGCGATGCCGCTGGCGGCGAATCGCTGGCGGCCGCCTAACGTAAGACGCGGCACCGTCACGCGCCAATTAAGCGCGCCGAGTCCGGCGACGACGACAACGGCCCACAGCTTGCGCACAAGCGCGTCGCCGTAAGGCGTCGACCACAGTGCGTGCCAGGAACCGACGTTGACCCACGCGGCGTAGAGGCCCGTGAGCGTGAGGGCCGCTGCCGAGAGCAATGCGATCCGAGAAAAGCGCACGAGAAGGCCGTGCATCGCAGCACGTGCTGTTTTGTCGCCGAGGAGAGGGATCGCGATCGCGACGAGCACGATGAGGGTGCCTAACCAGGCGCCGGCGGCAAGCACGTGGATGCTGTCGAGGATGACGCCAAGCACGGGGCGTGACTCGCCGATCGCGTGGCCGCTGAAGGCGGGAGTCAGACTCAGGAGAATCGTGGCGACTGTCGCGCGTCTCCACGCGCCACCGCGAGGAACAGCTGCGAACGCTTGCGCCGCAACGAGTGACAGGATCACCTGGGCGATGAGCGCACCACCCCAGAAGGTCTCGAGGAGCATGGGACGCATGAGCTCGCCAAAGCTTCCAGCTTCACCCCCTCCCAACGTGAGCCACTGGGCCCAGAGTCGCGCCAAGGCGAGCAGCCCAAGCGCTATGCAGCTGCATGATCCCCAGCGCGACAAGCGGCGCTGACTCCCAGGATCGCCTAACGTTTGTTCCGCGCGGAGTCGAAAATGGGCGACCAAAACGCCGAGGGATGTGGCGAGGGCGAAATAACTCAGCCAACGAATTACGACGTACTGCCAACTGTCAGTAGTGATAGGAATTAGGGGATAGGGATAGGGATAGGGATAGGGATAGGGATGGCGGTGCGGCGGGCGAATGTAGTCCCTGTGCCAACAGCGGCCAAATTCACTACGCTAGTTTTTCTATTCCCTATCCTCTATTCCCTATCCTCCTATCCTCCTCTCCCCTAGGCTCCTATCCCTTAGCCTCCTATCCCCTTGTCTGTCTGGCCCATTTCCGTAGACGATATCCGCGCTGCACGCGAACGCATTGCCCCGCACTTCAGCCCCTCGCCGATGCGGCGCTATCCCACGCTCGACGCCGCCGTTGGCCACGGCATCGCGGTTTACGTCAAGCACGAAAACTTCAATCCCACGAATGCTTTCAAAGTCCGCAACGGCCTGTCGTTCATGTCGGCGCTGCCGCCGGAAGCGCGCAAGCGCGGCGTCGTTGCCGCCACGCGCGGCAATCATGGGCTCGGACTGGCGTACGCGGGGCAGATATTCGGCGTGGCAACCACCGTCGTCGTGCCGTTAGGCAACAACCCGGACAAGAACGCGGCCATGCGCGCGTATGGCGTGCGACTTGTCGAGGCTGGAAAGGATTACGACGAGTCGGTCGTGGTCGCCGAACGCATCGTGCGTGAAGAAGGCGCGACGATGGCGCACTCGACGAACAATCGAGACATTGTTGCGGGCGCCGGGACGATGTCGCTCGAGATCATCGAGCAGGTGGCTGATCTCGACGCGCTGGTGATTTCTGTTGGCGGCGGATCCCAAGCGGTCGGCGCTCTAACAATTGCGCGCGCGCTCAAGCCGAGTCTCGCTGTGTACGGCGTGCAAGCTGCTAGAGCGTCCGCCGCACACGATGAGTGGCACAGCGGGACGCATCGCGTTCTGACGAGCGCGGATACTTTTGCCGACGGTCTCGCCACACGCACGACATACGAGCTGACATTTGCGACGTTGAAGGCCGGGCTGGCTGATTTCGTTACGGCAACTGAGGAGGAGTTGGCGGCCGCGGTGCGTCTTCTCCTGGAAACTACGCATTCGCTCGCGGAAGGCGCTGGGGCCGCAGGACTCGCAGGGTTGCTCAAGCTTCGCGAGCAGCTTGCTGGCAGGCGCGTGGGGATCGTGCTCTCCGGGAGCAACATCGATCGTGCGACGTTGCGGCGAGTGTTGGACGGCGCGATCTAGTGTTGTGGGATGACGCGCGCTCAGCGTCAGAGTGATGATCTGCACGTGCATGCACCGATAGTCATTATCGGCGCGTAGCGGTTTGCCTAGCTATACGAACTGAACGAACATGCTCGCGATGCAGTGTGATTTGGTTCGGATTATTGGCGCGAGGACTCGCGGCATAAACAAACCGTCGCATCTTTTATGTGCCGACCTTCGCAGCACCACTAAGAGTTAGGCGGCCAATTATGCACCGCTCATTGGCTCTCGCTGCTTTCTTGCTTTGTGTGCCTCTATACTCACTCTCGTCACAGACTGAGGCTGACAGAGTACGAATTCTCGCCTGGTATGCACGTTTAGTAGGTGGTTCTGCCCTGGCACCCCACAAAGTCGTTTTCGTTTTGCCGGATACTGCGCCACACAATCCCAAGGGTGAACGCTGGCTGTCTGTCCTCCGCCGGGCTTTGCAGCAAGCCGACGTGCCTACCCTGACCGAAGGGCATGCACCGGGTCGTGACACCATCATGATTTTACTCGGCGTCCCAGAACCGGATAGCGTTGCCGGCGACTTCACACACTACACGCTCTTTTCGTCGCAAACGGACAGTACGTCTTCAGGCGAGCCGCGAATCTACGCGTCTCGATTGCTGTGCTCCCTCAAGCAGTGCTTCTTCCTTTCATTATCCCCAGTTGGCGGTGGAGCTCGCGTCAGGCCAGTGCAAGCGCAGCGTTTGCCGCCTAACAAGCGCATGCAGCAGACGGGCGCTTCGGTCGCCACCTTCCTTTCACATCTTCACTCCGATGCGATGATGCGGACGAATGGTTGAGTAAGGTTGTGAATGCGCCCACAGTTGATGCGCTAATCCGTTAGGCGGCGCACCAACGATGTTTGCCATTCGTCACAGACCAGGAGCTCACGATGAAGCGCCGTGAATTCATTGCTGCAAGCGCAGGCATAGCCGTGGGCCCCCGATGGTCCACGCTCTTCGCCCGGCAGCAGGTGAAAAGAACGCGTCTAATACTGCTCGGTACTGGTGGGGGGCCGCGGCCGCGCACGAACCGTGTCGCCTCGGCCCAAGTCATCCTCGTCAATAATTCTGCCTACGTTATTGACTGCGGCGATGGCGTCGCCCGGCAACTTGCCGCTGCCGGTGTGCCGCTCACGCAGCTGCGACACATTCTCATCACGCATCATCATTCAGATCACAACGCAGACTACGGAAATCTGATCTTGTCGGCGTGGACCGTCGGGCTGCAGACCCGACTCGACACCTGGGGGCCGCCGCCTCTTGAGAAGATTACCAGGCTCTTTTTCGAAATGAGTGCCTATGACATCAATACCCGCATCGCCGACGAGGGGAAGCCCGCACTAGTACCTCTCGTGCACCCCCACGAGCTCACCGCCAGTGGGACAGTTCTCAATGACGAAGGCGTGAAGGTGACCTCCGCCGTGGTCCCCCATCCGCTTGTGGCACCCGCGCTCGCTTTTCGCTTCGATACGGACGACCGCTCGATCGTGATTTCAGGCGACACCGCATTCTCGGACGACCTCATACAACTTGCCAGAGGCGCCGATGTGCTCGTTCATGAGGCAATGTTCCTGCCGGCTATCGATCGGCTCGTGGCACGCGTGCCCAGCGCCACGAGGCTTAAACAACATCTTCTCGCCAGCCATACTACCGCTGAGGACGCCGGGCGAGTTGCGCAGGCTGCGGGCGTGAAACTCCTGGTACTCTCGCATCTGATTCCGGCGGATGACCCAACGATTACGACTGACATGTGGATCAGGGCAGCGGGAGTGCACTTTCGCGGTCCCGTCATTGTCGGTACGGATCTTCTCGAGATTTGACCGTTGTGTGCTGCAACCGAAGGGAGCATCGCAACTCCTACTGGCCAGGCGATGGCTCGCTGCCTAACACGACCTGATGAAAGCCTGACGAGTCGCCAGGGTGTTCGCACGGCGACAATGCACAATGACGGCGCCTCATGAGAGAACAGCGAAAGATCATCGTCTACATCGCAATGAGTGCGGACGGCTACATCGCCAGGCCAGACGGCGACGTGGAATGGCTCAATCGCCGCCCTCGCAACGTCGATTACGGCATGCGCAAGTTCTATCCGACCATCGACACCATTCTGTGGGGTCGGAAGACATATGATTGGCTTCTCGATTACTACAAAAAGCTCGGCAAGACGAAGGGGCTGTTCGACACGAAGGTTACGAACTACGTCTTCTCGCGAAAACCTCCCAAGCGTGTCGCGGCCGGCGCTGAATTCGTCAGAGAGCCAATCAAAGCATTCGTTAGGCGTCTGCGCGCAACCCCAGGGAAACAGATCTGGATGATGGGCGGCGCAGGGTTGATCGCGTCGTTCCTGGACGCGGGCGAGATCGACGAGTTCGATATCCACGTGATGCCCGTTTTTATTGGCAAAGGGATACCACTCATCGCGCCGCGCCATCGTGACATCGAGCTGCGACTGCTCGCATCCAAGAAATATCCTGACGGCGTCGTTAGGCTGCGGTATGCGGTTCCCCGTTAGCAGTCTCTGTCTTCTCTTTATTGTCTGCGCACGCGCGCAGTCTCCTTCCGTCGCCATCACCGGCGTCACTATTGTCGACGTCAGGGATGGATCGCTGCATCCCGATCAGACGGTCGTTGTAACAGGTAACCGCATCGCGGCCGTTGGCCCGGCGAACGAGATCGCTGTACCCGACGGCGCTGCGACAGTGGACGCAGCTGGCCGCTACCTCATCCCAGGCCTGTGGGACATGCACGTCCACTCGGTGGCCAACGTGGCTGTCGATCGATCCAAGCAAACCGTTGCGGCGCAGGATTGGCACTTCCCGCTGTTCCTCGCATTCGGCGTCACCGGTGTCCGCAACATGAACGACGGAGCTGGCGACGTAACGCTCGCACTGTCGAAGATGATCAAACAGCAGCTGGCGGACGGGAGTCGTCGCGGCCCCGCGCGATTCCTCACTTCCGGCCCGTCGCTCGATGGCGATCCGCCGTTAGGCAGCAACCCAGTCGTTGTGCGCACGGCGGCGGAGGCACGAGCAGCGGTGCAACGGCTCGCCTCGAGTGGCGCCGACCTGGTGAAGGTTTACGAGAATGTCTCGCGCGATGCCTACTTCGCGATCATGGATGAGGCTCGTCGCGTCGGAATCCCTGTGGATGGCCACGTGCCGTTCCGCATCACACCCGAAGAGGTGGCTGATTCGGGCCAGCGTACGGTCGAGCATCCAGATGCGCTCGCGGCCGGTTGTTCAAGAGCAGCAGGCGCCGAGCGCAAACGGTTCGCGCGCGTTTTGGCAAATTACGACAGCCTGCCAGGGCGCGAGAAGTTCCTGGCCATGTTCCGACATACTCGCGCGCTGTATGACAGTCGGGATCCAGCCGCTTGCGCGTTGGCCATCGAGGCATTTCGTCGAAATGGCGTGGCGTTTACAGCCGATCTCGTCGCGTATCACCACGTCGTGCATGCGGACGAGATCCTTGCTGACGAATCCCGAATGCGACTTGTCCCGCCGGAGATCCGCCGCAATTGGGAAAACTGGCGTGACGCCGAGGATACCCGCGAGTTCCAATCGATCCTTCAGCCGATCATTCCACTCGAGCTGGAAAACGTTGGGCTCTTGAACAAGGCCGGGGTCGTCCTGCTCGCGGCGACGGACGTGGGGATCCCGTTGCAAGTTCCCGGCATCGGCCTACACGTAGAACTCGTTAGGCTCGTCGAGGCCGGCCTCACGTCGCTCGAGGCGCTGCGGGCCGCTACCCTCAACCCTGCGCGCGTCCTTGGAATGACCGACTCATTGGGCAGTGTGGAGCCAGGCAAGCTCGCCGACCTGGTCCTGCTCGACGCCAACCCGCTCGACGACATCCGCAACACGCAGAAGATCCGCGCGGTCATCGCGAACGGCCTACTCTATCGTCGCGCCGACCTCGACCAGCTTCTGGCAGAGTCGAAGCGTTGACTCGGAGGAAACAGGCCTAGTTCACTTGCCCGACCAGGAACGGCGGTGTCGTCGGCTGCGGCGAGCCACCAGCCGGTTCCTCGGTCACAGCACCGACGCTGATCGTTAGGCCGGATGGAACCTGCGATACGTGTCGCCCTTCGCCGGTCGCGAGCGTGTTGAACGTGCCCAGACTCACCGGCGCGCCGCCCTTCGCGATCCCCCACAGTTGATACGTGCGTCCTCCACGCGCGGGAGGAAGCTGGAATGCGGCGAGGATCACCTGCCCTGTCGTACGGTTCCAGTACATGCGCGCCGTCGGCGGACGATCGGTGGCGCTGAGCTTGACTGTCGTCACTTCCGGTGCGAGCAGCGCGTTGATCATGACGTCGCGCGACGCAATCGCCTGGCGCAACGAATCGGCCGTCGTCGCGAGTGCCGCGCGTGCATCGCGCTCGCTCGCATAACGGCCGCCGATGACGACCATCCCAACGATCGACGCGGCGAGCAGGAGATAGACGGCGTTTCGGCGCAGCGCACCGGCGTTAGGTGCACGCCGCGCAGATTCAATGGGACGGACCGCGTCCGCTTCACTGAGCACTCGCGCACGCAGTGACGCTGGTGGCGCCATCGGCGGAGCCGCGTAAGCGAGCAGCGATACGACCTCGCGCAGCGCGGTAACGTCCTGCTGCACCTCGTCCGAGCGGGCGAGCAGCGACTCGAACTCGGCGCGCTCCGGCGCATCGAGCGCGTCGAGTGCGTACGCGGCGGCGGCTTCCTGCCAGGCTGTCGTCATGGCAGCGCCTCCGAGCCCATGATTGGTCGCAGCGCATTGCGCAACTTCTCCAGTCCAGCTCGCATGCGCGTCTTCACGGTGCCTAACGGTTCTTTCAATAGCTCGGCGATTTCGCTTTGCGACATTCCGCCGAAGTACGCCAGCTCCAGGACGCGTCGCTGCGGCGCGGGAAGCTCCGCCAGTGAGCGTCGGACCAGCGCGGCTGCCTCGGCGCGCTCCACGTCGCGATCTGGGGTGTCCGCGCCGGATGGCGTACCGGCGACGGCGTCGTCGTTCGCCGTCAGCGCGGCATCGTCGACCACCCGCGCTCGGCGTCGCTGCGCTCTAATGAGGTCGAGGGCACGCGTGCGAACGATGGTCGTGACCCAGGCCGCGACGGATCCACGGCCCGCGTCGAAGGAGGCCGCCGTGCGCCACATCTGCGCAAAGGCTTCGGCCACAACTTCCTCGGCGTCAGCGGCGTCGCGCACGATCGCGCGCGCGAGGCTGTAGGCAGTCGCGCTATGGCGATCGTACAACTCGCCGAGGGCGCGTTCGTCACCTAACGCGAGTCTCTTGAGAAGTTCCGCGTCCGTGGCGCTCGTCGACAGATGTTGAGGCATCACCTGCGGCGAGTGCTCTCGCCACGTCCCTGGCTGGGGTGATTGTGGGGGGCGATCAACTTGTAGCGACCGAGATGGCATCGCAACTCGAAGCCCTGACACGGGCTGTACAGCCATATCGTTCGCAAGAAGCGGATCGAGCATTGATATAGATGTGCGCTGAACGGCGAGGGGCCGCTCCCATTCTACGCCGGCCGCGTCTTACCGGATTGCGTGGCGCTAGCGCGATGTGCGCCATAGGCTTGAGACATGACAGCGCCCGGCAACGAAGCCGTACGCCTCGACATCTGGCTGTGGGCGGCCCGTTTCTATAAGACGCGCTCGCTGGCAGCCCAGGCCATCGAGCTGG
>DATBKN010000265.1:0-9676 GCA_036555845.1 Gemmatimonadaceae bacterium
CGGCGATCTCAACACGCCGCATGGCGACAACAATCAGCTATTCTCGCCCGGCACCGGCTTCCCGGCGATCACGGTGCCGATGGGCTACCTACGCGGTGGCGTCCTTCCGTCCGGACTGCAGTTCTTCGGTCGCGCCTGGAGCGAGCCAACGTTGATCAAGTTTGCCTATGCCTACGAACAGGCGACTCGTCATCGTCGGCCACCGACATCCGTTCCACCGTTGCGTTAGGCAACCCACCAGCCGACAGCCGTCGGCTGCCAGTCTGACGGCCGATAGCTGCTGACGGCTATGTGACCCCACCAACCACGCGCTTCACCATCTTCCCCTGCTTTAGCATCGTTCCGGTCGGCGCATCATTGATCAACTTCACTTCGTCGTCAGGCACTGAGCTGCGATAGGTCTGAATGAACGTGTCGATTGTCATGTCGCGCGGCAGCGTAACGATTTCTATCCGCGCCGGTTGCACATTGAGCGCGCTCTGATCCGTCAATTGCCTGAAGCTTCCGATGCTGTTGCGGAAAACGTTCTGATACGATGCATAGCGCTGCACCGGTGCGTATCCAAGGATTCCGTAGGTCGTGTTGTTGTAGCGAATGAACGCGATCATGCCGCGGAGTGTTCCGCTCTGGGTCTGCGCATCGAATTCACCGATCGCCGCCTGATTTCCATTGACCGTCGTCGTCCCGCCAGACACTTGCTGGATCCCCTGCTGAGCGAAAAAGGCGCGCAGCGCGTCAGCCACGGACGCCGTCTGACTGATCTGCAGCTGGATGATCGCATCCTTTCCCGGCGCCTGACCCATTACGGCGTCCGGCATGTTTGCTGTCTGCCACCCGTTAGGCAGCTGCCACTCGAAACGCAAATCCGGATGTAGGAACGTTGTGCCGCGGAAGAAGCCGAGCCGCGGGTTCTCGCCGTACACCATACCGTTGAGCAGGCGCAGGAAGCCGTCTTCGTTGATGGTGAGCCCATTCAAAGATCCAGCTGGCAGGGCGGCGATCCGCTGACGAACCGCCGAAACGCGATTCCCCGGATCCGGATGGGTGCTCTGCCACTCGGGCAACTTCCCCCCGCTCTGCGCACCGAGTGCCTGCAGCATTTCGTACACGTCCACCGCTTCGCGCACGTCGTACTTCTGAGCCAGAGAGTATTTGAAGCCGAGCTCGTCGGCTTGGTTCTCATCGTCGCGGCTGAACTTGAGGAACGCCAGCGACAAGCCAGTCTGCAGAACGCCACCTAACGAGGCGACAGTGCTCGAGAAAATCGAGCCCACGCCAAGACCAAGCGTCGCGATCTGCGCCTTACTCATCTGCGAGACGCTGTGTTTGGCGGTGACGTGGCCAATCTCGTGGCCGACGACCTGCGCCAACTCCGCTTCGCTATTGACATGCGTCACCAAACCGCGCGTGACGAAGATGAAGCCACCCGGAAGCGCAAACGCGTTGACGGTCGGATCGTCCAGCGTGTGGAACTCCCAGGGAAGGTTCGGCCGCTCGGAGGCGCGCGCAATGCGAAGTCCGATGCCGCTCACGAGCGACTTCATTCCCGCTTCGGGGATTTCTGGCATGCTCTGCAGCGTCTGCTGCGCCGCCTGCTGCCCCATCTGGATTTCCTGTGATTCGGAAATGAGCGATAGCTCGCGCCGTCCGGTGACTGGATTCGTCGCACATGCAGCTGCGAAAGCGACCAGCGTGACGCAGCGCAGATTCGTTAGGCTTGCCATTCGTGCTCCTCTTCTCCTTGCTTGTCTGTCCCTATCCCCTATCCCTGTCCTCTAGTACTTGGTTCCTAGTTCTTCTTCACCGAATCCTGCTTCCGCTTCCACACATACCACGCGAGATGCTGGCTCACTATCGGCAGCGGCAACACACCGATTCGAAAGAGCTCGCGCTGTAACGCACCGTCATCGAACTGCGCCCCCAGCTGGCGTCGTACCCACGCACGCTGTCCCGCCAATTCCCTGCTGCCAATTTTCGCAGCGACTGCGCGCGCGGGCTCCGCTATCGCAATGCGCAACGCATCGCTCGACGCCGAGCTCGGGTCGACGCTGTAAAGGCGCAAATAGCGGACCGCCTCAGGGTACGTCCAGCCGAAATAATGCAACCCGATGTCCGCAACCATCCTCGCCGTCGTTTCCAGCTCCAGCATGAGAGCACCGTACGCATGATACCGGTCTCCGTACAAGCCGAGCTCGCCAGCAAGTGCACGCGCATGCTCACTCCAGCCTTCCACAAAACCGTCGAAACGCATCAGCTGCCGCAGAGTCGGGATCGAGTCCGTGTGCACCACCGTACTCAGCAATGCATAACGCCCGGGTAAGATCTCGCGCGCCACGAGCGCGGGGATCACGTAGGCTGGCAGCCGCTGGATCCGATCCGCGGCGTATTCCAAACGAGCACGTGGATCGATCGCGTCTGCCTCATGCAGGTTCACGATGCGTGCCCCATCCAGGGGCTGTGACGCGCGCGGCGCCAGAGCCAAAGAGTCGAGCAGGCCAATCACGAAGCGCGCGTGCAGCGTGTCCCGCATGGCGCGCAGCGCGTCCTGCACGCGTAGCTCGAAGTCGTTAGGTGACTGCACAACGAACTTTGCGTCCTGCCGCAGCGACGCCCGGAATGCAGAATCACTGCCGCCGAATCCCAGCGTCGCGCGCACTACGCTCATCGCGTTCGCGATCCGCTCGACTTCGGCCGTTCCGTATCTATAGAGATCGGCCGGCGTCGCTTCGAGAGTCGTCGATCGGTGCAACAGGTATTGATAATACTCCCGCCCACCAGGATACCGTCCCAAGCCGACCGGTGCGCCCATCGCTGTATCCGCGAGCTGCGCTCGGTACGGGCCATCCAGATACTCGATCAGACTGTCGAGCTGCACGTTGGCGTCGCTGTCGATCCGCTCGGCGATCGCGGCCGCGACGCTTGGGCGCGCGAGCGAATCCACCCGCGTTAGGCGATCGCTCGACAGCGCGAACGGGCTCGCGCTTCCCGCTTGGCGAAATGTTCGCAGAAACGCGACGACACTGTCGAGCGCGATCCGCGGAATTGTTATGCCGGTCGTCGCCTGTTCACGCAGCATCTGCCGCTTCTCGGTGAAGAAGAGTCCGAGATTGTCCAGCAGATACAGATAGCGCGCCAGGTCCTGCTGCTCCTCCATTTGATGCTGCGCCATCGCGCGCGCGATCGCCGGGATCGGTGATGCACCAGGCACCACCGCGCTGAAGTCGAGCGCGCGATACACAGGCGCCTCGCTCTCGTTTGACAGATTCCAGTGCACGGCGAGCAGCGTCAGGTAATCATCCTGGCTCAGCGCGTCATAACGAATGCGCTCCAAGTCGCGCTGTACGGCCCGCGCGTAACGCGCTGCTTCGCGCCGAGTGTCCGCGTAACCACTCGGCAAGCGATCGAGGCGCAGACCAAGCGCCAATCGCACATCGGTGTCCTGCAGGAGCACGTGCCTGGAATGCGCGACGATGACGTCATTGAGCCGTGTCAGTGCAAGCAGCGAATCGACCGCGGTCGGCGTCCTACGATTCGGACCGACGCTAACGCACGCGCTCAGTCCGAGCGCGAGAAATGCTAGCGTTAGGTTGAATCGTCGCTTCGTTCGGACTTCCATGAGCGGAGCGGAAAGTAGCACGCTGCCCTCGAGATCGGTTCAATCCCGTGACAGGGAGGGCGCCATTCTTGCGCCCGCGTGTGACCCGACGCACGGTTCGGAACCTCTTCACGTTCGCACTGTTCAATGCCGAGACTGCCGTCAGGTTCCATCGTCTGCATTGTGCCTCTCCTGAGTGTCCTTATGCTGACAATCAATCGCTCCGTAGCGCCGTGGTTGCTCGTCGGATCGATCACGTTCGCGTCCTGCGGGCGTGACCCTGACGCCCTTGTCGTGCCAGCGCCTGGCGGGGCTGATTCCATTCTCACCGAAACCGTCGCCAAGGGCTTCGACACGATTTGGGAGCTGGCCTGGGGATCGGACAACGCGATCTGGGTAACCGAGCGTCCCGGTATGATCTCACGCGTGAATCCCGCGACGGGCGCTAAGACACCGATCGGCCAGATTAGCGTCGCGGAGATCGGTGAAGGTGGCCTTTTGGGGATGGCCTTCCACCCCGACTTCCCGCAACAGCCGTTCATCTATGTGATGCACACCTTCACATCCAGTAACGGCGGTGCGCGCAATCGGCTCGTGCGCCTGCGCTACAACGGGACTTCGTTAGGTGCGCCTGAGACGCTGCTGGACAACATTCCTGGAGCCGGGAACCACAACGGCTCACGTATCGCCGTAGGTCCCGATCGGCTGTTGTACGTCTCAACGGGCGACGCGTCCACGGAGCCGTTCTCTCAGGACCGCAACTCGCTGGCTGGCAAGATCCTGCGCCTAACGCTGGATGGTGCCCCCGCGCCAGGGAATCCATTTGGCAACGCGACGTACTCCTACGGACACCGCAATCCGCAAGGCATGGTCTTCGACCGCGCACGCGGCTTCCTCTACGTCACCGAGCACGGCCCGTCCGACAATGACGAGGTGAATCGCATCGAGATGGGCCGCAACTACGGCTGGCCCACGGTCCGTGGAAAGTGCGACGGCGACGCCGGCTCCAACGAAATCTCGTTCTGCCAGGCCAATAACATCGTAGAACCCCTCGCCAACTGGACGCCGACAATCGCACCCTCGGGCGCGGATCTCTACACGTCTTCAGCGATCAGGGGATGGCAGGGAAGTCTTCTCTTCACGAGCCTGGCTGGGCGCGCACTGTATCGCCTGACGTTGTCGTCCGACGGCCGCCGAGTGGAATCGCAGGAGCGGCTGTTCCACAACACGTTTGGCCGCTTGCGCGATGTCCTCGTCGCTCCCGACGGCGCGGTCTACCTCGGCACCAGCAACCGCGACGGCCGCGGCTCGCCAACGGCCGACGACGATCGGATCATTCGCATTCGCGCTCGTTAGGCACGCCGCACGCCCGCCCTCTTTGGAGGTTTCATCGTCCGCAGCCTCTCGTACGCGAACAGCGGCACAACATTACCCTCGCCTGATACGAGTCGCGCGGCCATCTCACCGACGGCCGGCCCCATCTTGAAGCCGTGCCCTGAGCCGCCGCCGAGCAGGAGAACGTTGCGTGCCACGGGATGCCAGTCCATCAGGTAGTGTCCATCGGGAGTCGACTCGTATTGGCACACCTCGGCGTGAACCAGCGGGGCCCTCGCAAGCGCGGGAAAGCGCCGCCGCAGCGTCGCCCGCGCCGTCATGATGCTCGCCGGACTGACGACCCGTTCGAGAGACGTGGGTTCAACCTCGGCGCCTAACGTGTCATCAGCCATCTTGAATCCGCGGCGTTCGTTTCCTGGGATGCCGTAGATCAGTCTGCTGCCGATCGTCACCCAGACCGGCATCGCCCCCACGTCGAACTTGCGATCTCCCGGCGGCGTTCCGAAGTAGAGCACGTCCTGCTTCGTCGCCCGAACGCGCCAATCCAGCACATCGGGGAAAAGCTTTCCGAGCCATGGCCCGCAGGCGAATACGAAAGTGTCCGCCTCCGCGCGAGTGCCATCGCTGAGCGTTACGTCACTCAAGCGCCCCGACGTAATCGCACCCACTTTCGCGTGCGCCGTGACATAGTCGACACCGGCGCGCTCGCACGCCTCTCTCACAAGCTCGCACGACTCGCGCGCCAGAAGAAACCCAGCCTCCTCTTCCCACCAGACGCGCCGCAACCCATCGAAGCGGACCTGCGGGAACTGCTCGGTAGCGTCTGCCAGCGACAGCTCCTTGGCCGTTAGGCGCGCCTCCCGCATGATGTCGACGGACCGGCGGATGAACGCATCGTCATCGGTTTCGAACATCCACAGCGCACCGGTCTGCTGAAGCAGCGCGCGATTCCATTCCTTCTCGTACTCACCCCAGAGATCGAACGCTCGACGCACCATCTCGATGTACACGCGTTGGCCGTTGTACGCGCCGCGAATCACGCGCGTCTCACCACCAGAGCTCGCGCGCTGATTCCCAGCCCCCCATGCGTCGATCAACGTGACGTTCGCGCCGCGCTTGGCGAGGTTGAGCGCCGTCCAACCACCGAAGGCGCCCGCTCCGATCACAACAACTCGCTGCGCACTTCTCATCGCTCGAGCAGGTCTGTGCTTAGTTGACTTTGCCGTCCCGCTCCGTCCGCTCAATACAAGCGGTACGAGCGCAGCCGCGCCCTGTCGAAGCAACTCACGACGCGAGGTCATGTCCGCGAAGATGCAGCACGCGGGGCTCTGTCGAAAGCTGCCCTGCCTGACTAGCCAGTTCCGCCAGGCTGCTACGCCATTGAACTTCCGACATCATGTCCCCGCTCGAAATCACCGCCGCTGCGTTTGGAGCTGTCTCGGTTTACTTGAGCGCAAGCGAAAACATCTGGAGTTGGCCCACGGCGATCATCAACGTCGGGCTGTACACCATTGTTTTCTATGAGTCGCGACTGTACGCAGACATGGGGCTCCAGGTCGTCTATCTCACACTCTCGATCTACGGCTGGTACAACTGGCTGCACGGCGGAGAGCAACGAACGGTGCTGCACGTCTCGCGAGCCACTCCGCGCACACTCGCGCTACTCGCAGTGCTGGTCGTCGCTGGGTCGCTTGCACTCGGCGCCACGCTCTATGCACACACCAATGCAGCGATCCCCTTTCTCGACTCTGCACTCGTTGCAACGAGCCTCGCCGCGCAATGGCTCATGACGCGCAAGGTGCTCGAGAACTGGCTGTTGTGGCTTGCCGTTGATGTCGTCTACGTGCCGATGTTCATCTCGCGCGGTCTGATCGCGACAGCCGTCCTCTATGCCGTCTTTCTCGTGCTCGCGGTGCTCGGCTACATCTCATGGCGTCGATCATACCTCCAACGCCTTCCGACAGGCCAGCTCGTCGCCGCCTAACGCGGATCGTCGTGACCGGCTCCGAGTCGACGGGCAAAACAACGCTCGCCGGCTCCATCGCCGAGCACTACGGTGTTGCCTGGATCCCTGAGTTCGCGCGCGATTACGCTGAGAATAAGATCGAGCCGCTCACCGCGGACGATGTCGGACCGATCGCGGCCGGGCAGATCGCACGCGAAGACGCGGCGTTCCAAAACGCCAGCGGCGTGATCATCCTGGATACCGACGTCGTGAGCACGGCGGTGTACGCCGAGCACTATTACGGCCGCGTTCCCGGCTGGATTGAACAGGCTGCGCGAGAACGCCTCGCCGATTTGTATCTGCTCTGCGACACCGATCTGCCCTGGGTTGCGGACCAGGTGCGTGACGCTCAACATCATCGCCGCCAGGTCCACGATTTGTTTGTCCAGCGTCTCGCGCAGCTTGCCGCAACCGTTCGCGTCGTGGGAGGAATCACGTCCCCGGACCAGCGCCTGAAGCGCGCGCTCGAGCACATTGAGGACTGGTGCCAGTCGGCCCCCACCTCGTTCGCCTGATGTCCAAGCACTTCCTGTCATCGCCTGCGACCCGCCGAGAATTCGTCGCGCATTCACTGCGCAGCGCTGCTGCACTTATCGCGTTTGGAACGCTCCCCGCTCGACGCGATGACTCGCCGTGGCACGCACGCGCCTATCCCTTCACGTTAGGCATTGCCTCCGGAGATCCGGCGCCTGACGGGTTCGTCGCCTGGACGCGCCTCGCACCGGATCCGATTCGTGGCGGCGGAATGCCGTCGCGGCCGGTGCCCGTGCGATGGGAGATCGCTGCTGATGATACGTTCCGCCGCCTCGTGAAGCGTGGCGAGGCGCTCGCGCTTCCGGATCTCGCCCACTCGGTGCACGTGGAAGTGAGCGGGCTGTCACCAGCCCGCGAGTACTTCTATCGCTTCGTCGCTGGCGGTGACGTGAGCCCGATCGGACGTGCTGTTACTGCTCCGGCGTTAGGTGCCAGCAATTCTGAGCTGCGCTTCGCGTTTGTCTCCTGTCAGCACTACGAGCACGGGTATTACACGGCGTTTCGGCACCTCGCCGGCGACAACGTCGACATCGTCGTCCACCTCGGCGACTACATCTACGAATACGGCATCGCCAAGGATGCCATTCCAGCGATTCGTCGGCATGAGGGCAGCGAGGTGATCTCGCTCCCGCAGTATCGCAATCGCTACGCTTTGTACAAGACGGACGCGGATCTGCAAAGCGCGCACGCGTCTGCACCATTCATCGTCACGTGGGACGACCACGAGGTGCAGAACAACTACGCGAACGCGATTTCTATTAGCAATACGCCGACTGAGCAGTTCCTCGCGCGCCGTGCCGCCGCGTATCAGGCGTATTACGAGCATCTACCGCTGCGCCGATCGGCGATGCCGAGTGGCAACGCGATGCACCTGTATCGCCGCGTGCCCTATGGAACGCTAGCGACGTTCAGCGTCCTGGACGAACGGCAGTATCGCTCCGACCAGCCTTGCGGCGACGGTCGCAAACCTCGCTGTGCCGAAGCGCTGGACTCGAGCCGCGTGATGTTAGGCAAGGAGCAAGAACGCTGGCTTCTCGACGGACTCGCGGCCTCGAAGGCTCAGTGGAATTTCCTCGCCAACCAAGTGGTCATGGGCGACAACATGCTCCGCCGTCCGGACGAAACGGTGGACACGTATCCGCTCGATACATGGAACGGCTATGTCGCCGAGCGACAGCGCATCCTCGATTTTCTTGCAGCGCGTCGCGCGTCCAATCCGGTCGTGCTCACAGGCGATATCCACGTGAGCATCGCGATGGATCTCCGGGCTGACTGGGCGAACCGGTCTGCGCCTAACGTGGCCGTCGAGCTGGTGGGAACCTCGATTTCGTCGGGCGGTGACGGCCAGCAGATGCCGGAGTGGGGGCGCTGGACCCTGGGGGGCAACCCGCACATGAAGTTCTTCGACGGGCGGCGTGGCTACGTCCGCGTCAATGTGTCGCGAGATCGCCTAACGGCTGACTACCGCGTCGTCCCGCTCGTGACGCTTCCCAGCGGTGCCGCCGAAACAGCAGCAACCTTTATCGTCGAGAACGGTCAGCCGACTCTTGTTAGGCAATAGGGGTAGGGGTAGGGGTAGGGGTACACACCACCCTATTCCTACCCCTACCCCTATACCTACCCCTAACGACTAGTATCGGTAATGCTCCGGCTTGTACGGCCCCTGGTCCTTCACGCCAATGTATTCGGCCTGCGAAGCGGTCAGCGTCGTGAGCTTGGCGCCTAGCTTGGGCAGGTGCAGCCGAGCGACCTTTTCGTCCAGGTGTTTCGGCAGCACGTAAACTTTCTTCTCGTACGTGCCCGCGTTCTGGTAAAGCTCCAGCTGCGCCAGCACCTGATTCGTGAATGATGCCGACATCACGAAGCTCGGATGTCCCGTCGCGCAACCCAAGTTCAGCAAGCGACCCTCGGCGAGAACGAGGATCGACTTTCCGCCCGGGAACACGAACTCGTCGTACTGCGGTTTGATGTTCACTCGCTTCATGCCGGGCACCTTCTTCAAGCCGGCCATGTCGATCTCATTGTCGAAGTGGCCGATGTTGCCGACGATCGCCTTGTCCTTCATGCGCTGCATGTGATCCACGGTGATCACGTCCTTGTTGCCGGTCGCCGTGATGAAGATGTCCGCTGTCGCGACGACGTCTTCCACCGTGTTCACTTCATAGCCTTCCATCGACGCCTGCAACGCACAGATCGGATCGATTTCG
>DATBKN010000266.1:0-8786 GCA_036555845.1 Gemmatimonadaceae bacterium
GCGCTGGTATTCGATCCGCGATCGGCGGTGTTCTTCCCCGAACGGCGCCCGTTCTTCCTCGATGGCATCGAAAACTTCCAGGTCACGAACAGCCTGATCTACACCCGGCGCATCGCGCAGCCCGACGTCTCATTCAAGCTCACAGGCAAAGCGTTAGGTACGAACCTCGCCGTGCTTTCGGCGGTCGACGACAAGCTGCAGTCGCGCACGCCGGACCCTAACGATCACCCGATTTACAACATCCTGCGTCTCGCACGCGACCTGGGCGACCAGTCGCGGTTGGGAATGGTCTACACCGATCGCATGGAAGGAAGCGACTACAATCGCGTCGCTGGACTCGATGGCCGTTTCGTGTTTCAGAAGCTGTACTCGGCGAGTCTGCAGTACGCGCACAGCTGGACAGAGGCGAACGGCCGCGCGTTCAACGCACCGATTTGGAACGCCGTCGTGCAGCGCCGAGGACGGCGTTTCAATCTCAATTATCGGTTGAATGGAATCGACTCTGCATTTCGCGCCGACGCGGGCTTCATCGGCCGCCGCGGAATCGTCGGAGGGCGCTTCGATCACAACCTCAGTTGGTTCGGGGCAAAAGATAAAATGATCCAGTCGTTCACAACGGGCTTCGCGCTCGATGGAACATGGGTCTATGACGCCTTTGTCGACGGCCGCGCAGCGCAGGACCGCAAGCTGCACTTCAACGAGAATTTTCTGTTCAAGGGCGGATGGTCTGCCGGCATGTCGCTCTTTCTCGAGTCGTTCGGCTACGACGCTGGTCTGTACCCTAACTACTACGTCGAACGTCGCACGCCGGCGCGCGTCGACACGATTCCGTTCACGGGGACGCCGCGCCTGTACAACGTGGACTGGGTCTTCCGGCTTGATACGCCGCAGCTAAAACGCTTCAGTGCCAACTTCTTCTACGTATTCGGTCGCGACGAGAACTTCTTCGAATGGGCCACGGCGGACATCGCAATCGGCACGGCGGCTGTTGTTTGGCGGCCCACAGATCAGCTCCGTCTGGAGGGACAGTACCAACATCAGGAGTACAACCGGCGCGATCGAACAACGGTCGGCCTGCGCCGCATTCCGCGCCTCAAGGTCGAGTATCAGGCGTCACGCGCGATCTTCCTGCGCGTTGTCGGCCAGTACGACTCCGATTGGGTGGACGACCTGCGGGACGACACGCGCACAGGCGGGGCGCTGCTTCAGCGAGGCAGCGACGGCACGTTCACGCGCCTAACGGGCGTATCGAACAACTCCCTGCGCGTCGACTGGCTTTTCTCCTGGCAGCCGACCCCGGGCACCGTCTTCTTCGCGGGCTACGGTGCAACCGATGTCGGTGTCGAGCCGATGCGACTGCGGAACCTAACGCGACGCGACGACGGTGTCTTTGTGAAACTGTCGTACCTCTATCGCCTGTAGCTCGACTGCCGGTCCAAAAGCGGGAACGCAGACGACGCAGAAACACCGCAGATTACGCAGACTACACATGAACGCGCTGCCCATCCCATTCGATGGTGCTGTCGGATTTTGGCCTTGGAGGGGTGGGGAACCAAAGAAGTATCTGCGTCAATCTGCGCAGTTCCTGCGTTTATCTGCGTGCCCGCTCTTCTTGACTAGTTAGGCACCGAGTCGCGACCACGCCTGGCGGTACGCACTCAGAACGGCCGGCCCGAAGCACACGTGATAGACGCGCTCGATCGCCGGCTCTCGCCTCACAAACTCCTGGACAATCGTTAGGGCGATTCGCGCCGCCTGATCGATCGGATAGCCATAGACGCCGCAGCTGATGGCAGGAAAGGCGATCGTCGCGAGGCTGTGATGGCGCGCCAGCTCCAACGACGTTCGATACGCCGACGCGAGCAGCTCGGCTTCACGTGACGAGCCGCCGCGCCACACCGGCCCGACGGCATGAATCACATGCCGCGCCTTGAGTCGATATCCGCGCGTGATCTTGGCGCTCCCTGTCGCGCAGCCGCCTAACGTGCGGCACTCGGCAAGGAGCTCCGGGCCAGCGGCCCGATGAATCGCTCCGTCCACGCCCCCGCCGCCAAGCAGCGTCGTGTTGGCGGCGTTCACGATGGCGTCCACGTCGAACGTGGTGACGTCCCCTTGCACGATCACGATCCGCTGCATGGCGATGCTCAGTTGCCGTTGGGCGTGAGAGCCGATAAGGTAGGACGCAAGCGTCAGGATCGGATATGGCACTCAAAACAGCTCTCCTGCGATCGATACCAGCCGCCGCCGCCCTCGCGAGCATCGCGACGGCATGCAAAGTCGAGCGCTACGACCCGCGCTTCGCCGCGGACACTTCGCGCGCTGCAAACGAAGCAGACGCCGCCACCCTTCCTACGCCGACCCTCGTGCGGCGCGTTGCCTTCCGCGTCCCGCTGGAATCGGAAATTGCAGATACGGTGATGCTCCGTTCGCTGCGCCGAGGGCGCGCACTGCTCCGTCATACGCGCGATTCTTTGCGATCGTACGTTGGAAACAGATTGGACTGCGTCAGCTGCCACGCGCAGGATGGGACGCAGCAAAACGCGATGCCGTGGGTAGGGGTGTACGCGCGCTTTCCGCAGTACCGCTCGCGCAGCGGTTACATCCAGATCATCGAAGATCGCGTCAACGATTGCTTCAAGCGCAGCATGAACGGCCGAGCACTCGTGCCCGAAAGTCGCGAGATGCGCGACATCGTCAACTACTTCGCCTTTCTTTCGTTAGGCTATCCGCAGGGGGCCGAGGTCGTGGGGCAGGGGCTTCCACCCGTTGCTCCCGTCCCCGGAAACGAAGCGCGTGGACGCGCGATCTTCGCCAGCAAGTGCGCAGTCTGTCACGGCGCGAATGGACAAGGGACGCCGACCGCGCCGCCGGTGTGGGGGCCACAGTCCTTCAACATCGGCGCGGGCATGTCGCGAGTACGAACTGCCGCCGCGTTTATCAAAGAACTCATGCCGCAGAACGCGCCGCGCACCCTGTCCGCTCAGGAGGCCTACGACGTTGCAACGTTTATCACCAGGAAGCCACGCCCCGACTTCAAGGCGAAGGAACGCGATTGGCCCCGTGGAGATCCGCCGCCGGACGTCGCTTACCCAACGGCCGCAAAGCGCGCGAAGCAGGGCGCGAAATAGCCTAACGCACAGATCGGCGTTTGGTCCTGGTCTTGGAGCCGCTGCGTTGTGCCGCGCGCACGACGGCGCCCAGCTGGCCAATCAGCCCAAACTGCTCGTCCGGCAGCCAGTCTGAAACGACGCGGACGATCGCGCCCAGTTCGTCGGTTGTGATCGCCTCGCCATTCGTCGCCCGCGTGCGCAAGCCGCGCAGCTGATCCAGAAGCGCGGTGAAATGCTCGGCGTTCGGCGCGGCGTTGGGCTGTGCAGCCAGGCGCTCCGCGGCCGCGATCGCGCGGTCCAGGGCTTTTACTACAGGATTGCCGGTTGGTCTCTGGCTGATTTCGGTCACGTAAGCGAATCTGGGCGCGCATCGTGGGCGAATCAACTCTAGCAAATCGCGCCTTATGACAGCTCGCAGCCAGTTGGCACTCGCCGCGCTAGCCGCGGTAGTTGCTTCACAAGATGTTGTGGCACAAAGCGATACGGCCTTTCCGCCGGAGGTCTATGCGGCAAGGCGTGCCAAGCTCATCCGTGAGACCGGCGCTGCGGTCGTCGTGGTTCCCGGGAGGCTACTCGGTGGCACGGACGACAATAGCAAGCAGGATCCCGACTTCTGGTACCTAACGGGCGTCGAGTCGCCCTTTGCGATTCTGGTGCTCCTGCCGGCAAAGGAAGGCGCCGCCGCGCGGTCGATCCTGTTCCTGCCGACGCAATATCAGTTCGCTGCCGGCCAGTTTCCGCTTTTGGAGGAAGGATTTCGTCGCGCCGCGTGGAACCGGCCGCGCCGCCGGTTGGCACCCGGCAGCTCGGCGACGCAATCCATCGGCGTCGACGAGACACATCCCATCGATGATTTCCTGCCGCGGCTTCGCGTGCTGGCGCAGGGTGCCCGCGTCGTCTACACGCCTTTTGGTGAGGATGCCGGCTACGCACCGCCCGGAATGCAGGCGCCGCGTGGACCGCAGGCGCAGTTCACCGCCTCGCTCAAAGCGGCGCTGCCTAACGTGGAAGCGCGGGACGTGACGCCGCTCATCCATCGGCTGCGGCTGGTCAAGGACCGGCACGAGATCGCCGCGCTGCGCGCTGCCGCCCGCATTTCAGGTCTGGGGATGCTGGAAGGACTACGCGCGCTCAGGCCGGGGATGAACGATCGCGAGCTGACCGGTCTCATGGAGTACGTCTGGAAGCGTGAGGGCTCGCCGCGGACAGCATTCCCACCGATCGTCTCGTCGGGCGAGAACTCGCTCACGTTCTTCTCGCTGCTGCGCGAGAACTACAACTCCGTCGATCGCGTTATGCGCGCTGGCGACCTGGTCTTCGTCGACTATGGTGCCGCGGAATATCAGATGTACGCGGCGGATCTCTGCCGCACGTGGCCGGTCTCGGGCCGCTTTACCGCGGAGCAGCGGAAGTACTACGACATCGTGCTCGAGGCGCAGGAGGCCGCGATCTCCGCGATCAAGCCAGGCGTGATGATGCTCGACGTCATCAAGGTCGCGGCGCAGGTATTCCGGAAGCACGGCCTGGAGGCGAACGAAGACGTGGCGCGCATGGGCGAGGACAACGTGTGGGGGATCATGCCGTCACCGACGCATTACCTCGCGCGCAATGCGGGCATCGTACGGTATTCACCGTTAGGCATGGGCGTGCGCGACCTGGGTCATCACATCGGGCTCGAGGTGCAGGATAGCCGCGACTACTCGATGCCGTTGCAGCCCGGGATGGTGATCACGATCGAGCCCAAGATCTACATTCCCGGGAAGAACATCGCGATCATGATCGAGGACATGATCCTGGTGACGCCGAACGGCCATGAGAACCTCTCGGCCACCGTTCCCAAACGAGCGGCGGACGTCGAGCGCGTGATGGCCGAAGGCAGCCGTCTCAACGCCTGGCGGCTGGGCGGCAGGGTTCCGCCGCGGTCTTAGTTACGATACTTAGCCGCCTCGTTAGGCTTTCCCCAGGCACGGTAGAACTGCGCCAGCTGCCGGCGGTTTTCGCGCAGCTGCCGCGACGCCCACGGGCTCGCGGCGAACACCTGATTGGCCGACACGAGCAGCGACTCGGCCTCCAGACGATGACCGCGTGCCGCTGCCGCGAGGCCAAGAGCTTGCCGCGTTTCGGCGGTTTGCAGATTGGCGGATCCCAACTTCGATTCACGAATGGCGAGCGCTTCGATCAGCAGCGAATCGGCGGCCAGGTAACGCTTTTGATCGTACAGAACACTGCCGAGCGCCGTGAGCGCTTCTGCTGTTCGCGGGTGGCTGTCAGGCAACGCGCTACGATATGTGCCTAACGCCAAGCGGAGCACGCGTTCCGATTCATTCAGCCGGTTTGTGCGCTGCAACAGAAGGCCCAGGTTCCTCCTGAGAATGGCCGCATTCACAGAGCTGTCACCCGACTCGCGGATTCTATCGCGCAAAGCCTGTCTCAGAACAGCTTCGGCCTCCGCGAATTTCCCTTCCTCGGTGAGAACCGCACCGAGGTTGCTGGCCGCGCGCAGTGTATAGTTGTGCAACGGTCCATGAACGTGCCCCCACGTGCTCCATACTTCTCGAAATGATCGCTCCGCGTCCGTCAGCTTGCCCTGGAAATACTGCGTGACGGCGAGGTTGTTGAGCGATTGCATGGTGATCTCATGCTCGTCGCCAAGGAAGCGCCGGCGCATCGCGAGCGCTTCTGAGACGAGCGATTCGGCTTCGGCGTAGTGCCCAAGACTCTGCAGGTCGAAGGCGAGGTTGTGGAGACTCGTCGCCAGATTCGGATGCCCATCGGGGTAAATGCGGCGCCGTTGCTGCAGCACCTCACGTTCGATCGCCATGCTCTCGTCCGAGTTGCCTAACAAGCTGACGACCGAAGCAAGCGTCGCTCGGGAGGTGAGGTAATCCGGGTGTCCCGAATCCTGCAGTTGTCGCCGAATTATCAGCGCTGCGCGAATCGCCGAGTCAGCGGCCTCGTATTTCTGAAGCTTGTCGCTCAGCAGCTGGGCCAAGTTGTCGAGATCCGCCGCGACGTCGAGGTGGCGTGGGCCATGGAGCTTGAGGTCGATGGCGAGCGCCGCGCGGTGCAGCGATTCGGCTTCGGCGTAGCGTCCCTGGTCATCGAGCGCGTACGCCAGCTGGGTAATAGTGCGCGCGACTGTTTGATGTTGATGCCCGAGCGTGCGCTCTTCGATGGCGAGCGCCTGGCGATAGAGTGACTCTGCAGGCACCAGCTGCGCTCTCCATTTCTTGATGGTACCCAGGTCGCTGAGACGCGCCGCGAACTCTGGGTGACGGGGGCCATACGTGGATCGCGCGATCGCGAGAGCGCGCTGAAATAGAGAGTCCGCTTGGTCGTACAGGCCGAGGTCGCGATAGATGCCGCCGAGGACCGCGAGCAGTTCCTGCTGTACTTCGGGCTGCCTGCCTAACGCGGAATCCACGCGTGCGACTCCGCGCCCGAGCAGCTCTCGCGCAGTGATCTCACGGCCGCGCGACTGTACGGGATCGGCGACCTGAAAAAGGCTGACGACAAAATCTTTGACTTCGCGCGCTCGTGCTGCCTCGTGCACTTTCGCGCGCGACTGACCAATTGTGGCCGCGATGCCGGCGATCAGCGTAAGAATAAGTGCGACGCTCGCGGCGACTCCGACTCGGTGTCGGCGCACGAACTTGCGTGCGCGATAGGCCGCGGAATCGGGGCGCGCGAGAATCGGCAGTCCCGATTTGTAGCGGCGGAGATCTTCGAGAAGAACCTCAACGGAACCGTATCGGCGAGCGGGTTCCTTCTCCAACGCCTTGAGAACGATGGTATCGAGATCGCCTCGCAGGCGCTGACGCAGTGACTTCGGATCCAACCCGCGGGCTGCGCTGCGCTCGTCGGCTGCCAAGCCACTAGGGTAGCTGTCATCAGGGCGTCGCTCGAGCGGCCGCGTCACGACCACACTGGGCCGCTCCGGCTGCGCTTCGCACACGACACGCTCCACTTCGGCCGGTGTGAGCTTCTCGAAGCGATGCGCGCGGAGTCCCGTGAGAAGCTCGTAGAGTACAGCGCCTAACGCGTAAACGTCCGTTGCGGTCGTGACGCTGTCGCCGCGCACTTGTTCCGGCGCCGCGTATTCGGGAGTCAGCAGCCGCAGCTCCGTGCGAGTGGCCGGCTGTTCGCCATCGCTGCTCGCCTCCGCTTGAAGGAGCTTGGCGATTCCAAAATCCAACAGCTTGACCTCTCCTGTAGCCGTCACGAAGATGTTCGACGGCTTGAGATCGCGGTGCACGATCAGATTCTGATGTGCATAGCGTACGGCTGCGGCCACATCGGCGAAGAGACGCAGGCGCTCGGCCAGGCCGATGCGACGCGCGTCGCAATAAGTGGTGAGCGGCTCACCCTCAACGTACTCCATCGCGAACCAGGGCTGTCCGTCCGCGTTAACGCCACCGTCGTAAACTCGCGCGATGCTGCTGTGGTTGAGACGCGCGAGAATCTGCCGTTCAGCGAGGAAGCGGCGATGCAGCTCCTCCGAGTCGAGTCCACGCCTAACGAGCTTGAGCGCGACACGCTGGCTGAACTGGCCATCCGCGCGCTCGGCGAGGTACACGGCTCCCATGCCGCCACGCGCGATCTCGCGCTCGACGCGGTATGGGCCGATGTGCGCTCCCGCGGTGACCGCGCCCGCGTGAGCTGCATCGGCGACGCCGAACGCCGCGAGATAGGACTCGACCGACCCTGCCAGGAATTCACTCGACGCGGCATCGGCGGCGATGAAGGCTTCCGCCTCGGCGCGCATCGCGGCGTCGCCGGCACACGCTCTGTCGAGAAAGGCAGACTGCTGCTCACCGTCCAACTCCAGCACGTCGTCCAGAATGGCAGCGAGCTGCTTCCAGCGCTCAGGCGTTAGGCTCGGCACAATCGATATGATCGCATCTCCGTTGAGCTCCTACTCTGATAACGAAGAGCTTCCGCGAATGGGGCCGTCTTGCATGGCTTGAAAGAGAAAAGCTCGTGCTTTGCGCCAATCCCGCTTGATTGTGCGCGGTGAAACTCCGAGTGCCTCAGCGGCTTCTTCAACCGAGAGTCCACCGAAGAAGCGCAGCTCGATGGTCTTTGCCAGGCGCTCGTCGAGCTTTTCGAGCTGGCCGAGAGCCTCGTCGAGGGCGAGCAATTCTTCCGCGCGTTCGGGATCGGCGATCGCTTCCGGATCTAGTGACACAGCACGTCCGCCATCTCGCTTTGCTGCCGTCGTGCGGCGCGCATAGTCCACGAGGATCTGTCGCATTGCTCGCGACGCGACGGCGAAGAAGTGGACTCGGTCCACATATGACTGGTTGGCGCTTCCAACGAGCTTGAGGTATGCCTCGTTGACCAGCGCCGTCGTCGACAGTGTGTCGCCGGGCCGACGGCGCGCCAGCTGTTGATGGGCGCGCTCACGCAACTCGTTATAGACCAGCGGTAAAAGCCGGTCGAGCGCGCTCCGATCACCCTCGCGAAAGGAGGCGAGGAGCGCGGTGATCTCGCCGTCGTGGAGGGCCACCAGAGCCTCGCTTGGAACAGGCCGAGAGGTCGGCAAGGTACCGGCCCCGTTATGGGCGATCAAGCTCGACCGTCGAGGCCGGTTTCTCGGCTCGTGGCCCCGATTGAGCCTCCCCTGCGTTCACCTCATTGAACACGAATGGAGGCACGATGAAACGCTACACGATT
>DATBKN010000267.1:0-4457 GCA_036555845.1 Gemmatimonadaceae bacterium
GCGACGGCGGCAAGGCAAAACCTATGTATAGGTTGTGCAAAAGGCAACGACCGGGCTGCCACACCACACCCCCAACACGTCGTCGACTGCGTCATGGGTTAAGACGCAGGAGCGTGAAACAGGAGGCGGCAGAAACGCGTGAAGGTCGCCAACAACGGTAAGAGTTCACGCAGTTGACGACCTTAACGCTCGCCCGGGCGGGAACCGCTTGACGCGGTCCTCCTTAACCCATGACGCGGTCGACGCTCTTGAGAGGCTAAGCTGTCGAAGCCTGAGCAGCATGTTCGCCGCTCACCAATTCTCTCTTCGCCGGGGGCAGCCATCGGCGGATCTCGCTGCTCAGCGCGCGCATCGCCTGTTCTGACTGGCCCACGCTGTCACGCAGCTTGAACAGCTCGTCCGTGATCTGCAGAGCGGCGAGAATCGCTGCGCGATTGGACTCGATCACTCCACCAGCTTCGGCGACCCTCTGAATTGCGTTGTCCAGGTAGGCCGCGACCTCGACGACGTGATCCGGTTCTTCATCCGTGCGCAACGTGTATTCCTCGCCCTGGATGCGGACCTTCACGACGTGACGTTTTTCGCTCATCGCTCGGAGATCGACATGGCCTGCACCGCCGCCTCGCGCTGCTGCCTCAAGAACCTGAGTTGCGCGAGCAGCACGCGGATGCGATCGATCGCGTGCTGAGTTCGCGCGCGGATCGCTGTGTTTTCTTCTTCGAGGACGTGGAGCCGCTGCTCTCCGAAGAGATCACCGCCACCGGCCTGCGCCGATGCCTCGAATGACTTGATGCGAGTCTCGGCCGACTGCGCCCGCTTGCGAAACGACGCCATCTCGTCGCCGAGCGTGTGGACCAGCTGCTCCAGCTCGCGTAAGGCGGCGGCAGCGTTGGCGGAATCAGGAGCTACGTGGTTTGACACCGAGTTCGTTGTCTAGCGCTTTGATGATGCGTTGGCGACGCCCTTCAATTTCCTTGTCGCGAAGTGTGCGACTGGGGTCGCGGAAGGTCAATCGCCACGCAAGGCTGCGCGAGCCAGCCGGCAGGCCTTCGCCCTGGTACAGATCGAAAAGCTCCAGTCGCTCGAGCAGGTCCCCGCCGCTGCGCGCGATTACGGCTTCCACGCTGGCAGCTGGAAGCTCGTCGGGAACGACCAGCGCAAGGTCGAATTCGGCAGGCGGCGTCGTTGGCAGCGGCCGCGTACGCAGCGCGGCCGGCTGCGGTTCGTTAGGCGCGCGGCCGCGTGCGTGCTCGCCGGCTGGTGCGATCAGCTCGTTTGCCATGCGTCCGAGATTGATCTCCACGCCGTAGATGTCAGGCGCCCAGACGGGCTTGTCGAGACTCAGTCGACGCACCGCGCCGATCGGCTGGGAGCCGTGACGGACTTCCCACAGGATTTGCGAACCGGCGGGTTGCGGCACGAGATCTATTTGGGCACCGGGGAATGCAGCCTCCGCGATCTCAAGGGCGAGCCCCTTCACGTCCCATTCGTCGATCAGCGGTGGATTCGGCTGCGTGAAGTGCGGTGGCTGGCGTACGCCCATCGCGAGCGCGCCGGCATGGATCTCTTCGTTCGGCAACTCACCGTCGCGTCGCTCGAAGACGGCGCCGACCTCGAACAGACGGATGTCGCGCTGCAGCCGACCCATGTTGTGCTCCGCGCGCGGGCCTAACGTCTCGAGGATCGAGGTGCGCAAATGCGGCTCGCTTTCGTTGAGCGGGTTCGTCACGCGCAGATGCGTATCGTCGTTTCCGGCGACGAACGGCAGCGGCACCGCCTCGTAGTATCCCAGCGCAACCAGGCGATCACGCACGCGCTGCGACACGCGGTACAGCGGATGGTCGGGCACCACGCTCGGGAGCTGCGGGCGCAACGCATCTGGCAGACGATCGTAACCGCGCAAACGAGCGACTTCTTCGGCGAGATCACACTCGCGCGTGACGTCGCTGCGCCACGTCGGTGGCGAAACTGTGAAACGATCCGCGGCGCCGCGCTGCACGGCGAAGCCGACTGACGCGAGCAGGCGTTCGCTTTCGGCAGCGGGAATCGTATCACCTAACAAGCTCGCGATGCGCGACGGTCGTGCCGACACTGGCGGCGGTGGAGTCGGCACGCGGCCGACGTCCACGGGTGCTCCGTCGACGCGACCACCGGCGACGTGAACGAGGAGACCAGCGGCCAGTTTGAGAGCGAAGGGGGTCACGGCGGGATCGATGCCGCGCTCGAAACGATAGCTGGCGTCAGTGGAAAGGCCTAACGAACGGCGGGTACGCCGAGTGTTCGCCGGCGAGAAATACGCGACTTCGAGGAAGACGTCGCGCGTCGCTTCGGTGACTTCGCTGTCCTTTCCTCCGATCACGCCCGCGATCGCGATGGCGCGCTCGGCGTCGGCAATGACGGTCATATCCGGCGAGAGCGTGCGGCCGATGCCGTCGAGCGTCAAAATGATCTCGTCGGGATACGCTTTGCGGATGATGACTTCCGGTCCGTCGATCTTCGCGAGATCGAAGGCATGCATCGGCTGCCCGAAGCCGTGCAGCATGTAGTTCGTGACATCCACGACGTTGGAGATGGATCGCAGTCCAACGCCGGCCAGCCGCCTAACAAGCCAATCCGGACTAGAGCCCACGCGCACGCCGCGTATCACGACGCCCATGTAGCGCGGGCATCCCTCGAGATCGTGAATGGCGACGCGCACATCCGCAGCGCGCGCTTCATGCTCGGCGCTGACGGCATCCTGTACGCCCGGCAGCTTGGGAAGCTCTACCGGAAGGTGCCAGCGCACACCGGTTAGAGCCGTCAGCTCGCGGGCCATGCCCAGGTGCGATAACAAGTCAGCGCGATTGGGGAGCACATCCACTTCGTAGCAGACGTCGCCTAACGGCATCGCATCGAGCAGCCGAGCCCCCGGCTCTGCCGACACAGTCAGCTCCATGATGCCGGCTTGATCCTCACCCAGCGCAAGCTCACTCGCCGAGCAGAGCATGCCGTGCGATGTGATGCCGCGGATCTTGCGCTCTTCGATCGTCACACCGTTGGGCAGGGTGGTGCCGGTGCGAGCGAAGGGATACAGTGCGCCGACTGACACGTTAGGCGCGCCGCAGACGACTTCCAGCAGCGTCCCGCTGCCGTCGTCGACCCTGGTGAGCCACAAATGATCGGAATTGGGATGCCGGCCGGCCTCGATCACGCGCGCCACGACGATCGCGGAGAGCTCGCCGCGCAACTGCTGCATCGCGTCGACCGTTGCGACGTGCGCCGTCATCAGCTCGCGCACCTGTTCGGGCGAGAGCGAAT
The DNA here is from genome assembly GCA_036555845.1 of Gemmatimonadaceae bacterium. GTDB lineage: Bacteria > Gemmatimonadota > Gemmatimonadetes > Gemmatimonadales > Gemmatimonadaceae > DASYRX01. Next base: position 3,298 of record DATBKN010000267.1, read on the forward strand.
GCGGCACGAACGCGCGCAGCCACTCGTGCGAGTACTTCATCAGGCGAACTGCTCCAGGAAGCGCACGTCGGAGTCGTACAGCAGCCGAATGTCGGCGATGCCGTATCGCGCCATCGCGATGCGTCCCGGCCCCATGCCAAACGCCCAACCCGTGTATTTCTCGCTATCCAGTCCGACGGCTTCGAGCACCGCGGGGTGCATCAACCCCGAGCCCATGATTTCGATCCAGCGCGGCCCGCGACCGTCGTTGAAGTCGACGCTCACCTCCACCTGCGCCGATGGCTCCGTGAATGGGAAGTACGACGGGATGAAGCGCGTGCGCGTCGTTTCGCCGAACAATTCCCTGGCGAAGACACTGAGCGTCGCTTTGAGATCGGCGAAGGAGACGCCTTCGTCGACGACCATCCCTTCGAGCTGCGCGAACGCGGGCGCATGCGTCGCGTCGAACATGTCCTTACGGTAGACGTTACCGGGCGCGAGGATGCGAATCGGCGGCTCGTACTGCTGCAGCGTGCGCACCTGCACGGGCGACGTGTGCGTGCGCAGGAGCATGTCGCCCTCGAGATACAGGGTGTCATGCAGGTCCATGGCCGGGTGGTTCGCGGGAAAGTTGAGAGCGCCGAAGTTATACCACTCCCATTCGACCTCCGGGCCTAACGCGACAGTGAAACCGAGCTTGCGGAAGATCGCCGCGATGTCGTCCACGACGATGGACACTGGATGCCGCGCTCCTTTCCATACGCGGCGCGCGGGGAGTGTGAGATCCTGGTGCCGTCCGTCGCGGCGGCTGCTGCTGAGCGCGGCGTGTCGCGTTTCCAGCAGCGCGTCGATGCCGCTCTTGAGCGCGTTGATGGCCTGTCCCGCTGCACGGCGTTCCTCCGGCGCGAGCGCCGGTACGTGCGCCATGAGCTGCGTTAGGCGGCCGCTCTTGCGTCCGACGAGCTGATTGCGGACGTCCGTCCACTCGTCGAGCGTAGCCGCCGCCTGCACCTCGCGCTCGGCGTCGGCGCGGAGCGCATCACAAGCAGCGAGGAAATCGGCGAGCGTCATGGCGATGTTAGACCATAGGGATAGGAATAGGGGTAGGCGTAGGGGTAGGGATACCCCTACGCCTATGCCTACGCCTACACCTCGCCTACGCGAATGCGGCGCGCGCTTTG
>DATBKN010000268.1:0-2054 GCA_036555845.1 Gemmatimonadaceae bacterium
GAAGCGCCGGTAATCGTGTCCGGTGGTCGCGGGCTCAAGGCTGCTGAAAACTTCAAGCTCGTCGAGGAGTTGGCGGCGGCGTTTGGCAACGCTGCCGTGGGCGCGACGCGCGCCGTCACCGATGACGGCTGGCGTCCGCACAGCGATCAGATCGGTCAGACGGGGCGCCAGGTCAGTCCGGAGTTGTATGTGGCCGTCGGAATCTCGGGGGCGATCCAGCATATCGCGGGTATGCGCGCGTCGCGCTGCATCGTCGCGATCAACAAGGACGCCGAGGCGCCGATCTTCAAAGTCGCGGATTATGGGATAGTGGGTGACGTCTTCGAGGTAGTCCCTGCACTGACTGCGGCTATACGAGCTCACCGCGCCAAGGGCTAAAAGCGGCGAACGCAGATGAACGCAGAAACGGCGCAGATGAACGCAGATAGAGCGATTTGTTAGTTCAAACAGCAGTATCTGCGTCCATCTGCGGATCATCTGCGTAATCTGCGATCCCGCTTTTCAGGTAATTGCGCGCCGAGCTACGCTTACTAGCATGACCGTCAGCCAGGGAATCTTCGCCGGATGCCTCGCACTCGGCGCCGCGTTTTTTTCATACAACGCGCAGCGCCTCGTTAGGTATCTCCGCATCGCCGGCGGCGACTCGCGACTGAACGAGATCCCGCGCCGTCTGTGGAACCTGCTCACGATCGGCTTTGCACAGACCAAGATCCTGCGCGATCCCGTGGCCGGGCCGCTGCACGCGCTCGTCTTCTGGGGCTTCATCATTCTGCAAGTCGGAGCCATCGAGATTCTTGTGCAGGGCGTCGTGCGCGGATTCTCGTATGGCAAATTTCTCCCGGCGCCGCTGCACTGGGGCTTTCTCCTCTCCCAGGAGCTGACGGCGGGAGCGGTGCTCGTCGCCGTCGCAGCACTGCTATACCGTCGCATTGTCGTTAGGCCAAGGCGTCTGCAGGGGGACCGGGTGCACAGCGGCGACGCGATCCTCATTCTCGCCATGATCGCCGCGCTGATGGTCACGCTCATGCTGGTGAGTGCGACGCACCGCGTGATCGATAGCCAGCACCCGTTCGTGGTGCAGCCTGTTTCGGCGCCGATCGCTGCGATTCTCACGGCGGTTGGAGCGTCGCCTAACGTGGTCGAGCGCATTCTCGCGCTGAGCTGGTGGACGCACGCGCTGCTGATCCTCGTCTTTCTCAACTACCTGCCGTACTCCAAGCATCTGCACGTCATCGCCTCGCTCCCCAATACCTTCTTGTCCAATACGAATGGGCCCGGTCGTATCGGTGTCATGCCGCTGATGGATCTGGAAGCGGAGACCGAGCAATTTGGCGCGGCCGACGTCGACCAGCTGACATGGAAGAACCTGCTCGATGGCTACACGTGCACGGAGTGCGGGCGCTGTACGTCCGTCTGCCCGGCGAACATCACGGGCAAGCTGCTGTCGCCGCGCAAGATCGTCATCGACACGCGCGAACGAACGATGCAGCTGGCACCGCAACTGGTGAGCGGCAGCGCGCCTAACGGCGATGTGCGGGAGCATCGGCTGCTCGACCACTTCATCACGGAAGAAGAGCTGTGGGCCTGCACCTCCTGTCGCGCCTGCGTCTACGAATGCCCCGTGTCGATCGACCAGCTCGAGATCATCAACGAGCTGCGGCGCTATCTCGTCCTCAGCGAATCGCGCTTCCCCGAGGAAGTGCAGCCCGCATTCGAAGCGCTCGAGCGCAACGGCGCACCATGGGCTTGTCCGCCGTCGAGCCGCGCCGACTGGGCCGCGGGTCTCGACATTCCGACGATGGCGGAGTTGGCCGTACGCGGTGAGACGCCCGAGGTGCTGTACTGGGTCGGCTGCATGGGATCCTTCGACGACCGCGCAAAGAAGACCACGATCGCGGTGGCGCGCATTCTCAAAGCGGCCGGCGTGCGCTTCGCGATTCTGGGACAGGAAGAGAGCTGCAACGGCGATCCCGCCCGGCGTATGGGGAACGAGTATCTCTACCAGATGCTCGCCAAACAGAACATCGAGACGCTGGATCGCTACAGAGTGAAAG
>DATBKN010000269.1:0-3893 GCA_036555845.1 Gemmatimonadaceae bacterium
AACGGTGCGCTCATCGCAAGCGTTAAGTCGTCAACTGCGAGAAACTGTTTAACGGCGTTGACGACATTAACGCCCGCGCTCTACGGACTTTTTAGCGAGTTTATCGCTTTACTTGTGCCGCCGTCGACGCAGTTGCCGTTGTCTCCAACAGCGACCGTTGATAAACAGATTCACCGAAGCCATATCCTATCCGTTTGCACCCCACCTGGATAACCGGATTGCCGCCATGATTCGTAGTCGGACCTTAGCGCTAGGCACATCTCTTCTCGCGATCGCTTGCGGCCCTGCCGATTCCAAAGGCGGCGGCGGTCTTACTCGCGCGCCAGGTTTCGACGGCGATACGATCAGCGTCGGCGTGCTCACTCCGATGAGCGACGCAGTCGCGGTCATCGGCATTCCACTCACATCGGGCAATGAAGCGTACTTCGCGTCGCTGAACGCGCGCGGCGGCGTAGCGGGCAAGTATCCCGTGAAGATTCTGCAGGAAGACATCACCTACGCGAATCCGTCGTCATCCGTGCAGAAGTACAACAAGATCAAGGATCAGGTCGTGCTCTTCGTGCAGATGCTCGGCACCGATCACGTGCACGGACTGCTGCCCCTGCTGAGTGAAGATTCGATCGTCGCGAGCCCCGCGACGCTCGACGCCGAATGGATTGCGCAACCGAATCTCGTTCCGATTGGCGCACCGTATCAGGTGCTCGCGATCAACGCGCTCGACTACTACATCAACGAGGCGGGCGGACGCGGCAAGACGATCTGTTCCATGGCGCTCGCAACGGGCTATGGAGAAGCGGGTCTCGAAGGACTTGCCGCCGCCTCAACGGCGCTCGGCTTCCCGGTCGCTGCTCAGGCGCGCTTCAAACAAGGCGACCAGGAGTTCGTCGCGCAGGTGACGCAACTCAAGAACGCGAAGTGCGACGCCGTTTTGCTTGTCTCTCTGCCTAGCGAGACAGGTAAGATCATGGGCGCGGCATCGCAGCTCGACTTCAAGCCGCGCTGGATCATGCTCTCGCCAGGATGGCTGGGCGCGCTCGCGAATTCCCCCGCGGCGCCATACATGGAGCAGCATCTCTGGATTGCGATGGACGGGCCGCAGTGGGGCGACACGACTGTCGCAGGGATGGCGACGATGGTCGCCGACATGGCCAAGTACAAGCCGCAGCAAAAACCGGATTTCTTCTTCGAGTTTGGCTATATGCAGGGTCGGGCGATCCACGCCGTTCTCGAGAAAGCCGTCGCGTTAGGCGATTTGAGCCGAGCTGGCGTCTTGCGCGCGATGGCTGAGGTAGGGGTCGTCACGATGGACGGTCTGTCGGACGACTATGGCTATGGTGCACCGGCGAACAGGCAGCCGGCGCGATCGAGCGGCGTCTTCAAGGTGAACCCGCGCCTTCCCTACGGTGTAGAGCTGGTCAAGGGCAGGATCAAATCGGCGACCGCGGCGAGTTTTGACTTCAAGTAGACGCTCGTTCCTCACGCGCACTGCCGCTGCCGCCGCGTCTCTCGCGTTAGGCGCTCGGCCCGTCCAAGCACACGGACGGCGGACCGTACACGATCTCGTCATCCGCGGCGGCACTGTCTTCGACGGGACAGGAGCCCCGGGACGCGAAGCCGACATCGCCATCAGCGGCGCTCGCATCGCGCAGATCGCGGCGCGGATCGCCGAGCGTGGTGCCGAAGAGATCGATGCGCGCGGCCTGGCTGTCGCTCCCGGGTTCATCGACATCCACTCGCATGGCGACGGATCGCTCGCGGCGGATCCGCGACTGGAGTCGCTCGTCAGGCAGGGAATCACGACGATCGTTGTCGGCCAGGACGGTTCCTCACAGGCGACAGGCGCGACGCGCGGCGCGAGTGAAGAGGAGCGCGGTTTCGACTCCTTCACTGCCTTCCTCAAATCGATAGATGCCGCACAACCATCGGTAAACATTTCGTCAATGATAGGACTCGGTTCGGTGCGCGGAGCCATCGTCGGCGCGAACAATCGTCCCGCAACGGCGTCCGAGCTGCAGCACATGACCGAGCTTGTCGAGCGCGCACTAAAAGAGGGCGCGTGTGGAGCGTCGTCAGGCCTGGAGTACACACCGGGCGCTTTCGCGTCGCAGACCGAGTTGATCGCGCTGTGCAAGCCGCTCGCGGCGCGCGGACTGCCTTACGCGACGCACATGCGAAACGAGGACGATCGTTTACTGGATTCGATCGACGAGTCGATCGCCGTTGCGCGCGGTGCCCGCTGTCCGCTGCAGATCTCGCATCTCAAGACGCAGGGGCCGCGCAACTGGAACAAGCTCGACACCGTATTCCAGCGAATTGATGGGGCCCGGGCGGAAGGGCTGGATGTCGCGTTCGATCGCTATCCGTACATCGCCTATCAAACGGGCCTGACGAATCTCTTTCCAGTATGGAGCCGCGATGGCGGCACGGAGGCGTTCCTCGCGCGGCTCGATAGCGCGTCCGTTGCGCCGCGCATCAAAGCCGAGACACTGGCAAAGGTCGAGCTGATCGGCGGCTGGGACAACGTGCAGGTATCCGGCGTTCGATCGGACGAGGATCGTGCTGCCGAAGGGCAGCGCCTGGGGCGATACGCGCAATCGCTTGGAAAGGATGCGTATGACGTCGCAGTCGCGCTGCTGCAGCGCAATCGCGGCAGCGTGAACATGGTTGGCTTCGCGATGAGCGAGGACAACCTCGAGCGCATCCTCGCGCATCCGCTTGGCATGGTCTGTTCCGATGGCGGTGCGTTTGCCGTTGAAGGCCCTGCTCGTCGCGGATTCCCGCATCCGCGCGGACTCGGCACGTTCCCTCGCGTGCTCGGCAAGTACGTCCGCGAGCGACAGGCGCTGACGCTGACGCAAGCAATCAACAAGATGACGGCATTGCCGGCCTCGCGCGTCAAGCTGCGCGATCGCGGGCGCCTAACGCATGGGCTCGCGGCTGATATCGTGGTGTTCGATCCGGCGCGCGTGACAGATCGTGCGACTTTCGATCAGCCCTTCCAGTATCCCGAGGGCATTGCCTGCGTCGTGCTGAACGGCGCGGTTCAGCTTCGCGACGGCCAACGCATGGACAAGCGCGCCGGTCGTGCTCTGCGCCCAAAGACCTAGTAGTTGGGCCTTAGAGCGTCGACGGCGGCACGGGTTAAGAACCAGAAACGTTAAACAGTGCCCTATGCGCTGGCGTTAAGGTCGTCAACGTCGTAAGACAGTTAGCGCTCAACACCGTGAGACTCTTAACGATGTTGACGATCTTAACGCTCGCGCGTTAGGCTCAGTTTAACGATGTCATCGCTTTACTGGTGCCGCTGTCGACGCTGCTACGGGACAACAAGCCGCTTGAACGCTGGATTCCTATTGAGGGACGCTCGATAGACAGTCTAGAACCCCGATGATGGCCACACTAAGGCGCGCCATGCGCCTTCCGCACGCGATCGCTCTGGTTGTGGGCACGATCATCGGCGCATCGATCTTCGTGCAGCCGTCCGAGGTCACAACCCAAGTTCACTCCGTCCAAGCCGTGCTGCTCGTGTGGCTCTTCGCCGGCGCGCTCACGCTCATCGGATCACTCGTGTGCGCCGAGCTTGCCTCCACGTTCACACGAAGCGGCGGTGTGTATGTGTATCTCAGCGAGGCGTTCCACCCGGCGCTCGGTTTCCTGTGGGGCTGGGCGATGTTGCTCACGATGCACTCCGGGATCATTGCCGCGATCGCGACAGTCTTCGCTCGTTATGTGGGCTTCTTCGTTCCGCTTGGAACCGCCGGCGGCCGCATCGTCGCCATCGGCGTGATCCTCGTTCTCTCGGTCGTCAACTACCTTGGTGTGCAACATGGCGCCCGGCTGCAAACGCTGTTCACGGCCGGCAAGGTCCTCGCCGTGCTGCTCATCGTGTTCAT
>DATBKN010000270.1:0-15325 GCA_036555845.1 Gemmatimonadaceae bacterium
TTGGCCTAACGTGATGATGTCGACTCCGACGTCACGCAGGTCGCGCAGCACGGCGAGCACTTCTTCGGTCGTCTCGCCCAAGCCGAGGATGATCCCCGATTTCGTGGGTACGTCGGGCGCTGTGCGCTTCACGAACTCGAAGAGCCGCATCACGCGTTCGTAGCGACCCCCGGGACGCGCGCGGCGATACAGCCGTGGCACTGTCTCGGTGTTGTGGTTGTAAATGTCGGGGCGCGCTTCGAGCACCGTTGAAATCGCGCGCTCGTCTCCCTGGAAATCGGGGACGAGCACTTCGACGGAGCACGATGGAATCCGGCGGCGTACCTGGCGTATCGTCTCGGCGAAGATGTACGAGCCGAAGTCTTCCAGGTCGTCGCGATCAACCGATGTAATCACCGCATGGCGCAGCTGCATCTCGGCGACCGCAGTCGCCACGCGCACGGGTTCCTCGAGATCGTATTCCGGCGGGCGTCCGTGCTGCACCGCGCAGTAACCGCAATTGCGGGTGCACACCGCGCCAAGAATCATGAACGTCGCTGTGCCGTGCTCCCAGCATTCACCCACGTTAGGGCAGTGGGCTTCCTCGCAGACGGTGTGCAAATCCAACTCGCGCATGAGGTGTTTTATGCGCGAGTAGTTAGGCCCACCGGGTGCACGGACCTTCAGCCACTCGGGTTTGCGCTCAGGGAGCGCTGAACGCCGATGGCGCCCTTGGATCTGATAAAGAGAGGTCAGATGTCTGAGGTCTATGGTCTGAGGAATGTATTTCGCGATCCACAACACTGTGAGAGTTAGCTAACCCTCAAAACTAATTTTAGAAGGTTATTCGTCCGGGAGTTGTGCTACGGTGGCGCCTTCATGGCGGGCTGGAGAGAACGGAGTCAGGTCGTAGCCTGCGTCGTCTCCCAAGCAAAGCCGAGCGACGACGGTTCCTGTCAGCGGAGCCTTGAGGATTCCATTGCGCGAGTGGCCGCACGCGTAGATGAGCGCTGGAAACTCCGAGTCGGTTCCGAGCACGGGCAGGGAATCGGTTGTCATTGGACGAATGCCGGACCACTGAGCGGCGGGCAGCACGCCAGCAAACTGCGGAAAGAGCTCGACTGCGCCGCGCGTGAGTCCAGCCGCGGCTTCCTCAGTAAGCGAGGTATCGAAGCCAGCTTCTTCACTGGTGGCGCCAACGAGGATGCGGCTGCCGGCTCGCGAGACAGCATAGACGCCGGCGCCATATACCGGCCGGCTGAGCGACACCGGGGCGTTCGCGGTGACGCAGTCATACCGAATCATCTGGCCTTTGAGCGGAAAGAGCGGGAGGATTCGAGGAAGTCCGCCGATCGATGTCGACCAGGCGCCGGCGGCAAGGACTGTGGAGCCGCAGCCGACGCGATCACCGAGACTGAGAACGAGCGTCGCCGAATCACGCTCGAGCTCGAGGCGAGCCACGTTGCCGTCGATCTCCCGGATCCGCGGTTTGAGAGATCGAGTCGCCGCCTCGAGCGCATCCATGAGAGCCACGTTGTCGACGTAGCCGTCGAGCGTGGAAAGGACCCCACCGCGTGTGAGAGCCAGCGACGGCTCCAACGAGCGAACCTCGTTAGGCGTGAGCCATTGCGACTGCGGCCGGGCGCGCAGCTTCTGCTCGCTTTCTTCGTCCAGCGCCACGCTCAGGATACCGGCTCTGCTGAACTCCACACGCGCCTTCACAATGTCCCTGAGCCGCTCGAGGAAGTCCGGGTAGGCGTCGCGAGCCGCGACGGCGAAGGCGTGTGCCGCTCCGGAACCGCCCTCGATGGACGGCGCGAGGAGCCCGGCAGCGGCACGCGATGCGCTTCCCGGGACCTCGCTCGTCACCAGGTCCACACGCACGCCGCGCTCGGCCAGAGCCAGCGCCGCACAGCGGCCGATAACGCCGCCCCCAATGACGCAGACGTCGGCCGAACGCCTCAGAGACATCGGGAGAACTGCCCTTGCGCACAGCCTAGGCCGCTGTGAAACTCCATCGGAATCTCGCGCGTATTTTGCCCATCCAACGCTAACGAGAACATCATGCTCCGCACGGTCTTTTCCATCGGTCTCGTCGCGATCGTCGGGCTTTTCTTTCTGAAGCTCGCGTTCGGGATCTTCGGTGCTTTCTTCGCCTTATTGATTATGCTGCTCTTCTGGGCGCTGAAGATCGCGATCATCGGCGCCTTGATCTACTTGGTCATTCGCATCTTCAGTCCCGATACAGCACGCAGAATGAAGGAGCGGTGGTCGAACTCCAAGAGCTAGATCTGAGGTCTTAGGTCTGCGGACTGAGGGGCGCGCAAGCGCCCCTCACTTCGTTTTGGCAGCTTCAAGCTCTTCGACCACGGCCCAGGCGAGAAGCGGAATCATGATCTCATGGTGGCCGGTGATTTCGTAACCCTGGCCACCCGTCAGAACCGGCCGTTGCACGACGTTCACGCGCGGTCTGTAGTGGCGATTCATGTCCAGGTCGCACGTGATGAAATCGGTTGGCTGTCCGCCGCTCAGGTTGCGCGCGACTGTGAGCGCTTTGAGAAAGACCTCGGGCATGATGACGGCGCTGCCGACGTTGAGGACCACACCGCCATCGTGCAGATCCGCGAGTGCGGCTGCGAGCCGGCGGAAGTCACGGTGTGTGGTGTCGCCTATCGCAGCGCCATCGGCGGCTGGATGTTGGTGCACGATGTCAGCGCCTAACGCAACGTGCACAGTGGCGCCGACGCCGAGCTGCTGCGCGTTGACGAGCAAAGAAAGCTCTGGATGCTGCAGTGACTTTTCGCCTTCCAACGCGACCGCGATCGCTTCGCCCATGCCGCGCTGTTCTCGCATGCCCCGGGTGAACGCTTCGTTCAAACCGCGGCCCGTCTCGTCGGCCATGCCGAACGTCCCATCGCGCAAACCGGCAGCGACGTCTTCGGAGGTCGCGCCGAAACGGGCCATCTCATAGTCGTGGATGGCCGCCGAGCCGTTCATCGCGACGTGTGTGATGACTCGCCGGTGCATCAAGTCGATGAGCACGGGAGCCAGGCCAGTCTTCACCACATGGCCGCCGAGCATCACCAAAACCCCCCGTCCACGCGTTGCAGCGCTCGCGATCGCGCTCACCACGCGGCGGAAGTCACGCGCGACGAGGATGTCCGGGAGAGAGGCGAGGAAGGCGCGGAACGAACGATCGCCAGCCGGCGGATGCGCAAACTCGTCCGCGCGCACCTTGTTCGGGCGCTTGGCGATTGGAACAGTGCGAACGGCGCGCAGGTCGGCTTCGGCGGCGCGCTTGGATGGCGCCGAGCCTAACGATCCTGGGTCGGCTTTTTCTGACGCGATTTGAGATACAGGTTGAGGGACCCAAACGGCAGCTTCGTCTTCATCTGCAGCATCATGCGATCTGCATCGTCGGAAAGCCAGATATGGGCCTCGCCCTTCTCCGAGAAGAGCTTGCGCGTCTTGATGATCGGCTGAATCACGATGGCGTTGAAGGAGCCGGCTGGGACTCTGATCTTTTCGCGCTTCAACACCTTGATCTGGACCGGATTGCGATCGGGCCGGAAGTAGCGATTGAACGTGTATGTCTTGCCCGGCTGCAAATCGATCGTGCGCACGAAATAGAAGAACGAGCCATCGTCGAGCGGATCCGGGACGGACACTTCTTCGGGGAGCGTGTCTTCGCGAAACACGGCGCGCTCGGGATAGATCTCGTAGCGCCGCTCGCGAACCCTGCCGCCTTCCTCGAAATCCTGCACGAATCGCAGCGAGTGGAAGCAATCCACCGCGATCCAGCTCTCGAGGACGTCGTCGACACGGTAGAACGGAATGCCACCACGCACGCGAAAACGGGTATGCCAGGTGTTGGTGCCGCGCACGTCTTCGTGGCCCATGACCTCCATGCTTCCCTCTCCGGCCTTGAGCGGGCCAAAGTACACGTCATACGTTAGGCGCTCGCCGACGCTGAAAGGGATGGAGAAGTCAGTATTGCACACGCGCTTGGCCGAGTCGCCCGGTTCAGCGACTGCGGCCTGCAACAGCGCCGTACCGAGCGCCGAAACCAATGCCAAAGCCGTCATCACGCGCGCGCTCTCGCCGGCGATGAGGGATGGCGACTGCGCGCCCCGCGCGCGAATCGGAGGATCTGCACGCCGTCCGCGAAGGGACGCACGCGGCTCCCGCGCAGGCGCAGATCGTAACACGCCTCGCACGCGACCGTTTCTGTGCGTCGAGCGAATGGAAGCGCGCCTAACAAGAGGTCCGCGTTGGCCGTCCAGCGATCGCCCTGCACGATGCGGCTTTCACCGCGCGCCTTCATGAGCTCACGCAGCACCGAGACTCGGAACAGCCTGAAACTGCCGAACGGATCGAGTACCGGCGATGTACCGCCGAACGCCCGCAGCATCCAGTTGCCGACCTGGCGCAACCGCCTAACGGGAGGCGGGCTTACGGAGCCGCTGCGATCGGTGACAACGATATCGGCCCCGCCCTCGAAGCGACGAATCAGCTCGGGGATCTGTCCCGGTGGATCTGTGAAATCGCCCTGCATGAGAATGATCGCGTCGCGCCGCCCGTACTTGGTGCGGTTGGCTGCTTCGCGCACAAGTGCGTCTACGGCGGCGGCGTAACCAACTCGGCGCGGACCTCCGAGCACGGTCAGCGGGAGGACTTCGGAGTAGGGCTTGAGGACCTCGGCGGTCCCGTCATCGCTACCGTCGTCATACACAAGCAGCTCGTACTCGCGATCGAAGTCCTGGAACACCTTTCGGATACGCCAGAGCATCACGCCGACAGTCGCGGCCTCGTTGTATGCAGGAATGCAGATGTACAGCACAGGACTCTGAGCGCCCTCGGGTTGGCAAAAAGATCGCGGAAAGTAATGGAGAACACGTGCCTGCTTGTACCGTAGCCAACGCAAGACGTTGCAATACGTTGGGCTCGCTAGCCCTCTTCAGACTCCGCCGTCTTGGCGGAGTCGGACCCTGCTGCGGAGAACGGCGTCGTACACCGCCCGGGTTCCCGAGATCATCCGGTCTACGCTGAAAAGCGCCGCTCTGGATGGCCCACCGTGACCGAGGGACTCGCGCAATGTGCGGTCAGTCACAAGGCGCTCGATCGCGCTGGCGAACGCCTTGACGTCGCCGGGGGGCACGAGCACACCCGTTTCGCCATCCACTACCAGTTCGGGGATCCCGCCGACGGAAAAGGCGATTGGCGGGACCCTCAGCGCCATGGCGTCAATGAGTGCTGTCCCAAGTCCTTCGGCGCTCGAGGGGTGCAGGAGGACGTCGAGTCCTGCCATCGCACGCTGCGGGTCGTATACGAAGCCGGCTCGGTAGGATTCGAACTGGCCAATCGTGCCGGCGCCCGTCGCTTTTCCGCCAAGCAACACTAAACGCACGCGAGCAGCGACTTCGCTTCGAACGGCGTTGGCAATGTCGGCGAGGACGTGAATCCCCTTTTCGGACGTCATGGCTCCAACGACGCCCAGGAGCACGTGCTCTGCGTTCCAGTTTCGCTCACTGCGCCAATCACGCGCCTCTGCGGCATTCGGCGTCGGAACTCCCGAGTAGACAACATCTACTCGAGCGGGGTCGATCCCGCCCAACTGCATCGCCTCGCGGACAGCACGCGAGATCGCGATGAAGCGTGCGACACGCCGGCCGTATTTGAGCCTCCCTTTTGGAACGAACGTGACGCGACGAGTCACGACAAGCGGGATGTGTCGTCGGCCGACAAGCGCTGCGAGCGCGATGGCATGCCCACGAGCATCGTGAGCGTGCACCACGTCTGGCTTCCACGTGCGAATGAGCGCGCGCAGGCGACGAGCTGCAACAATGTCCCAATCGGCGCGCATGCGCACGGAGGTCGCGGCGATGCCAGCGCTACGCAGCCGCTTTATGAGCGGCGATTCTGGATAGGCAGCGACGAGCGGCTCGTCACCCGCTTCGCGCTGCCCGCGCGCGAGCAGAAAAACCTGTCGCTGTCCTCCGCGCCACTCGCGCCCCGAGTCGGTGTGCAACACGCGAAGTGCCATGGTTGGAAGCAAGATGCCGCGTTGCGTCGCGCCGCGCCAACCACCCGCATGAGCGCACAGTCGCAGGTAGCAATAGCGATACACCGTGTGCGCATAACGAGTTCTGTGCGGGTAGCACGCGAAGTTGTCAGAATCGGCGTTAGCACTTCGATCGAGTGAGTGCCAGACGAACGCGCGTTTGTGACTTCGGGTATAACGAGTCGAGTCTACAGAATGAGTGGCACGGCCTGTGCCTGTTCCGTAGAGTGAACGGTCAAAGGACAGAGGCGGCGATCGATGATTCTAGCCAACGCTCGGCAACGCCTGACGAGAGACGACGCGCAGCTCGCGCTGCGGCTCGTCGCGCGCGGGTCATCGCAGGAGTACGACGCCGCAGAGGAGCGCCTGCGCAACAAGGGCGTGGATGCGCTGCTGGACGACTCACGGTTGCTCGCTGGACTTCTCGATGCACCGCAAGGCTCTCACGCGTCGCTGCCGCTTTTCGCATACGTTGTCGTGCGGCATGCCTTACGAGACGCAGGAACTGACGATCGTTCGATGGCGGACTACGTCACATCAATGTTGTTGCAGTTTGGCGTGCGTGATCGCGCTCGGCGTATCGGCGATTCCGACGACGAAGTCTACGACACGCTGGCGGAGCTTCTCGCTCACGTTGGCGAGGGCACAGGACACGACGCCGGCGGAGCGGGTGCGACGCGCGCGTTTCTCGTGCGCACGCATCTCGGCAACTACGCGCTGTGGTTGAGTGGAATGTTCCCGGATCATGTGGAGCATCGTCACTGGCGTCGCGGTGGGCCCGACCTGGACTACTTTGAAGACATGGGGCGACGGGGCTTCACGCTCGCGGCTCGGCATCGCTTGGCGAACACGTATGGGCTGGACGGACTTTTCAACGCGATGGCTGAGCGATTCGGCGTCCTGCGGGTCGCGCTCAACCGGGTGAGCGACCGACTCCTGTTCCCGCAGGTGAACACGCCTGAACGGCTCATGCGCCAGGTCCGCGACGCGCAGCGTTTCGCGGCGTAGCACGGCGTTGCGAGCGGGTGTTCGCGAGCGGTATCGTAGGCCGGTGAACGCCCTCCCGAGGAACTAGCGTGTTCGAGGATCTGCGCGAGGCGCTGCGCGACTTGCTGTCCGGCGGCGTCGCACCTAACGAGCGTCGAGCCGTGCTCGCGGATATGCGTGAGACGCTCGTACGTGCGCGCCTGGGCCTGGACGACTTGCGTCGTGGAGTGCAAGAGACTCGCAAGCGGTTGGCGCAGGAGGTCCGCGACCACGAGACCGCCGAGCGGCGGCGAACGCTGGCCGCGGAGATTGGGGACAAGGAGACGGAGAGCATCGCGATCCGATTCGCGGCGCACCACGCGGAACGCGTCGCGGTTTTCCAGCGGAAACTGGACAGCCAGGAAGCCGAGCTGGCGCTCATCGATGGTGAAGTCACGGAGATGACGGTGCAGCTCAAGGCGGCGATGGCCGGCGCCGGGTCCGGTTTGCGCGAGAGTGCACCGTCGGCGGAATCGTTAGGTGCCGACGATGAGTCACTGCGCGCGGAGCTCGATCGTCTGCGCCGCGCCGAATCGCGCGCCGCGCACGATGCGGCCGCGGAAGAGCGGCTCGCCGAGCTCAAACGGCGAATGGGGAAATAGACTGCCGCGCGCCACGCTCGCTCTCGCGTGCGTTCTTGGCGCCGCAGTGACGAACACGTTAGGCGCTCAGGGCCTGCCGCGCACGCAGGTGCGCTGCTCGGGCCAGACCATTACGGACGTCGCGATCCGTACGCACGCCCCGGACTACGGCGGGCTCTTTTCGAGGACGCCGCCGCTGGAGCGCGCGGTGGACGCTTTGCACACGACGACCGCGCCGGAAGTCGTGCGCAATTTCGTGCTGCTCAAGAAAGGCGAGCCGTGTTCGCCACTCAAGCGGTACGAAACCGAGCGTATCCTGCGGGCGCAGCCTTTTCTGGCGCAGGCGAACGTCACCGCGTTCGCAGACGGAGTCGACGCGGTCCGCATCGAGGTCGTGACTGTGGACGAGCCGTCGCTCGTCGCGGTCGTTGGCATTCAACGACGCGCACCGCCGCTGCACCGCCTAACGCTCGGGAGCGCGAATCTCGGGGGCCAGGGCGTGCATGCCAGCGCATCCTGGCGCGACGGCGGTGAGCTGCGCTCGCAGTTCGGCGGTCGCTACAGCAACTACCAGCTTTTCGGCCAGCCGTATCAGCTGCACCTCAACGGGTCGCGGCGTGAGCGTGGAAGCGACTGGAGTGCTTCCGTACTGCTGCCGTTTCTGACGGACGTCCAAGGTTCGGCGTGGCGCGTGGGCGTCGCTCGCGCACTGGATTTCGTGCCATACCGACGCGACTCCGCGCTCGCCGCGGGTGTGGGTGTCGATCGTACACTGGGCGATGTCGGCGCCATCGCGCGTCTCGGACGGCCGGGACGGCTCGCACTGCTCGGCATTTCGGCGACCGTGGAGCGGGCGCGGGTGCGCCGCACGCCCGTCACGTTAGGTGCGGAGGGCGAGCTTCCCGATAGCACGCCTTCGCTGATCGATGCCTTCGAGAGCTATCGCTCGGCGCGCGTCAATCTGCTGCTCGGCCTTCGCGGCGTGCGATTCATGAGGGTCCAGCGCTTCGACGCGCTCAATGCCGAGCAGGACGTGCGCAAAGGCGCGCAAATCGGTGTCGCGTTAGGGCGCAGCCTGCCCTTCTCGGAGTGGGACGACGACATCTATACTGCGGTAGGATTCTACGTTGGAGGCGGCAGCCTCAACTCCTTCGCGGCGTTCGAAGGCGGGGCGGAAGGCCGCCGGCCGCTGAGTGGAGGCGACAACGACTGGAACGCGATGTACATGGGCGGGCGCGCCGCGATGTACTTCCGTCCGCACGATCGCCACACCATTACGTCGAGCGCGGAATGGAGCGCGGCGTATCGTCCACGGCTCCCTGTGCAACTTTCGCTGGCGGACCGGCGCTTCGGCGTGCGCAGCTACAAACAGTCGAATGAAGGAGGAGCGCGCCGGCTCGTGCTGCGGAGCGAAGAGCGTTGGTACCTCGGGGACGTGCGCGGATCGGCGGATCTTGGCGTAACAGCATTTGCCGAAAGCGGAAGGCTGTGGCTCGGCGATGCCGCGTTAGGCACCAACTCGGCCTGGCGGCCTGCCATGGGCGCGGGCATCGTGATGGCGATTCCGCGACGCTCGCAGCGTCTCTGGCGCGCGGAGTTCGCGGTGCCGCTCGCGAGCGGTGCCGGCGGCAAGTTCGAGATCCGATTGAGCTCGGCCGACATGACGCCGAGGTGGTGGGTGGAGCCGCACGATCTGAGACGGAGCGGCAGACGAACCGCGTTGGGAGATCTGTTTAACTGGCCGTAGTTGGATCGGTGATGAGGGGTCGCCCTGTCAGTCTCCAGCGGTCACTTTCGAGGGTACAGTCTCTCCAGAACGCGTGAATCCATTCCTAAGTTCTCGCGACTCTGCACGCGCGACTTCCGGACTCCAAGCTGACAATCCCACGGCCATCGCGATTCGCTGCCTATTTCTCGGTGTGCCTAGACTTTGGCGGACGCCGTTAGTCTCTTGAGCAGCGGCACGAGCACAAGCATCAGGGGAGCGGCCCCCCACGATGTCACGATCGGAATCGTGAAGAACGTCCCCTGCTTCGCGATGTTCTCCGTCTGCGCCGCGAGAATTCCGCCGAGATAGTTTGCCACCGCATTCGACAGGAAAAAGACGCCCATCAGCATCGACACGAGGCGCGCAGGGGCGACTTTCGTCACGTAGGAAAGCCCAACAGGTGACACGCTCAGCTCACCTAACGAGTGCATCAGGTACGCAGCGACCAGCCACATCGGACTCGCCACGTGGCATTGCTCGCGCGCAGCGTCAGCCCCTGCTTGCGCCGCGCAGCTGTCAGCGCCGCGCGCGCCCAGCACCATGAACACGAAGCCAAGGCCGACCAGAAAGAGACCGATCACCATCTTGAGAGCAGTCGACGGCTCCCGGCTTCGCGCTTGAAGCACGCGCCAAATCCACGCGACGATCGGGGCGCACACGATGATGAAGAATGCGTTCACCGACTGGAACCACGACGCCGGGATGACGAACGATCCGAGATTGCGATCCGTGTAGCGGTCCGCGAACAGGTTCATCGAGCTTCCAGCCTGCTCGAACGCCGTCCAGAAGAAGATCACGAAGAACGTGACGATGAAGACGGCGACGACGCGTTTGCGCTCCTCCCCGCGCGAGCCGAGCACGCTGATCGAGAGCGCCGCGCCGACACAGACGCCGAGGATCAGTTGCACCCAACCCCCGACTGCAATCCAGCCGGCGATATCGGTATTGGCTCCGGCCGCGAGCCACGTAATCAGCGCGCCAGCAGCAGCGCCAAGACCGCCAAGCCTAACGTTATTGGGGCCGGCGCTCTCTTCCACGGCCCGGGCCGCACGCATTTCCGGCGTGGGTGGGAGACCAATCCCTGGCAGGAGCTGCGCGCGGAACTTGAGGTACGCCAACAGACCGAGCAGCATGCCGACACCGGCGGCGCCGAAACCGAAGTGCCAGCCGATGCGCTCCCCCAGATAGCCGCACACGATCGGTGCGATCGTGGCGCCGAGGTTGATTCCCATGTAGAAGATCGTGAATCCGGCATCGCGGCGCGGATCGCCTTGTCGGTAGAGCTGTCCGACTTGCGTCGATACGTTAGGCTTGAAGAAACCGGTTCCGATGATCACGCACGCGAGGCCGAGATAGAACGTCGGCATGCGCTGCAGCGCGAGCAGGAAATGGCCGATCGTGATGATCAGCGAGCCGATGATCATCGACCGGCGCGTGCCGAGAATCCTGTCGGCGATGTAGCCGCCAATGATCGGCGTCAACCAAACGAGCGACGTGTATGTCCCATACAAACGCGCCGCATTGCCGTCGCTCCAGCCGAGCGCATTGACGAGATAGAGCACGAGCAGCGCGCGCATCCCGTAGTACGAGAAACGCTCCCACATCTCGACCGCGAACAGCAGAGCGAGGCCGCGAGGATGGCCGAAGAGGCCTCTCTCGTTAGGTACCGGTGTGGCGGCTGCCGTCATAGGTCGGAGGTCGGAGGTCGGAGCTAGCCGCGGATCGAAACGAGCGGCAGATGTCGCTCGGGCATCTTGGTGGCGCCGGCTTGTTGCTGCGTTTCCCACGATACACCGGTCGGGAGTTGCTTGATGCACGCACTCCAGTGAGCGGGCGCTTTTTCTTCGAGCGGAGGCACTATACGCGAACAGGCCGCATCCTTGGCGGGATGCTGGCAGCGCGGATGAAAGACGCAGCCGCTCGGCGGGTTAGCTGGTGAGGGCACCTCGCCGGCGAGCACGATGCGCTGGCGTTTGGTTTTGGGATCAGGCACCGGAATGGCCGACAGCAACGCCTGCGTGTACGGCATGGTCGGTTCGCGATAGAGATCCTCGACGTTTGCAAACTCGACGATGCGGCCCAGGTACATGACCGCAACGCGCGTTGCCATGTGACGGATCACCGCGAGGTCATGCGCGATGAACAGATAAGTGAGCGCGTGACTGCGCTGCAGATCGCGCAGCAGGTTGATCACCTGAGCCTGGACGGACACGTCGAGCGCGGAGACCGGCTCGTCGCAGACGATGAATGACGGCTCGACGGCGAGCGCGCGCGCGATGCCGACGCGCTGGCGCTGGCCGCCGGAAAACTCGTGCGGGTACTGCGCCGCGTAGTCGCCGCGGAGTCCCACTTCCTCGAGCAGCTGCCTAACGCGCTGATCGGCCTGTGCGCCGCGTGCGATTTTGTGGATCAGCAGGCCTTCCTTGACTGTGGTGCCGATCGTCATGCGCGGGTTGAGCGACGAGTAGGGATCCTGGAAGATCATCTGCATGCGCCGGCGCATGCTGCGCAGCTCACGTCCTTTGAGGGCACGGATGTCGACGCCGTCGAAGCGGATCTCTCCCGCGGTCGGCTCGGTGAGCCGCAAGATCGTGCGCCCGAGCGTCGTCTTGCCGCAGCCGGATTCGCCGACGACACCTAACGTCTCGCCCCGGGCAACGTCGAAAGACACGCCATCCAGCGCGCGCACCGCTCCCCTGGACCCCGCGAACCAGCCACTCGTTAGGGGGAAGTGCTTCACCAGCCCGCGAAGCGACAACAAGGGCGAGGCCACGGTTCCAACCGGCGGCACGGACACGCCGTTGCTCGCGCTCATTCGGTGTGCTCCGCGACGACGGCGCGGCGTCGCTCAGGCTCCTGCACGAGGAAGCAGCGCGAGAGGTGCGAGCCGGAGACTACGAAGAGATCAGGATGCTCGCGGGCCGTGCGATCCCAGGCGTACGGGCAGCGATCGCGAAAGCGGCAGCCCGACGGCCACGCCGTCGGCGGCGGCACCGTGCCCGGGATCGTGATGAGGCGCTCGCGTGTGTCGTCCACGCGCGGCATCGCCGCGAGCAGCCCCTGCGTGTACGGATGATGCGCATTCGCAAAGAGCTCGTCGATGCTCGCCTGTTCCACGATCTCGCCGCCATACATAACGAGCACACGCGTCGCCGTTTCAGCGATGACGCCGAGGTCGTGCGTGATGAGCAGCACGGCCATGCCGAAATCGCGTTGCAACTCGCGCAGTAGCTCCAGGATTTGCGCCTGCACGGTGACGTCGAGCGCCGTCGTCGGCTCGTCCGCGATGAGTAGCGCCGGGCGCATAACGAGCGCCATGCCGATCAATACGCGCTGCCGCATCCCGCCGGACAACTGGTGCGGGTACTGCCTGGCGCGCTCGGCGGGCGATGACAGCCCGACCCGCTCGAGCATTTCGACAGCGCGCTGCCACGCCGCGCGGCGCGAGGCCCCGTCGTGCACGCGGACAACTTCGGCGATCTGGTCACCGACGGTGAACACGGGGTTGAGCGCCGTCATCGGCTCCTGAAAAACCATGGCAATGCGGCGCCCACGAACCTGGCGGATCTCGCGCTCGGAGAGACGCAGCAGATCACGCCCTTCAAATAGAATGCGACTCGAAGGATCGATGAGCCCAGGCGGCTCGATCAATCGCAGTAGCGAGAGGCCGGTGACCGTCTTGCCGCAGCCTGACTCGCCGACCACGCCGACGGTCTCGCCCGGCGCGATCGTGAACGAGACGCCATCCACCGCGCGCGCGAGGCCAGCGGGGGTGGAAAACGCGACGCGCAGATTCTGCACATCGATCAGCGCGTCGGACGCCGAGGGTCCGGCGTTGGATGGAGGCGTCATGAGCGAGGAAGGTGCCGACCGCTTGCAATGTCGCGCAAGCGGTCGGCGATCACGTTGACAGCGAGCACTGTGATCACGAGCGCGGCACCCGGCACCACACTGAGCCACCAAGCACTAACGGTGACGCCATTCCCGTCGCGCAGGATGCTCCCCCAGCTTGCCTGCGGCTCGGGAATGCCAAAGCCGAGAAACGAAAGCCCCGCCTCGATGACGAGCGCCGCGCCGACTCCGAAGGTCGCTGCCACGAGGATAGGCGACGCGACGTGCGGCAGGATGTGCCTAACGGCAATGAAGCTCGGTCGCGCGCCTAATCCGCGCGCCGCAGTGACGAAATCGCGATCGCGTAGGGCGAGCACGAGCGTGCGCACGAGTCGGGCGGCCGCGAACCAGCCGGTCAAGCCGATGACGACGATGAGCGCGTTGACGGAGAGCTCGCCCCACATCGCGACGACGCCTAACAACAGCAGGATGCGAGGGATGGCGAGAAACGTGTCCACGCCACGCATCAGCACCGCGTCGGTGAAACGGCCGCCGAGCGCGGCCACCAAGCCGTAGGCTGTTCCAATGAATGTGGACAGCAGCATAGCGAGGATGGCGATCGACAGCGATACACGCGTCCCATACATCATGCGACTGAGCACGTCGCGCGAGGCGTAATCGGTGCCGAACGGGAAGGCAGCCGACGGCGCCACATTCTTGAGGCCGATGATGTCGAGCTGCGCTCCGGGACCGTGCGGCGCCAGCCAGGGCGCGAAAACCGCGACCAGCATAAGCGCCGCGAGCAGACACAGGGCAGCTCGGGCCGCGCCGTCGCGCCACAGCGCGCGGAACGGTGTCGCGCGCCAGACGTCAGGCGCCGGGGCGTCCAGCGGCGCGCCCGCGACGTCATACGACAGCGGGGTCGAGCGGTGCACGTTAGGCGGCCCGGGTGCGAGGATCGGCCGACATGGCGGCGAGGTCGGCGACGAGTCCGCCGGCCACCACGAAGACGCTGCCGATGACGAGGCAACCCAGTATCAGCGGATAGTCGCGTGCCATGAGCGCCTCGACGATGACGCGACCCATGCCGGGCCAAGCGAAGACATTCTCGACGAAGACCGCGCCGCCAAACAGCGCAGGGAAGAGCAGGCCGATCAGCGTAATCGTCGGCAACAGCGCGTTACGCAGCGCATGAATGAGCACTCGGCCGTGCGAGAGTCCTTTTGCTTTCGCTGTGCGAACAAAGTCGTCAGGCAGCACGTCGAGCAGGGCAGCGCGTTGATAGCGCGCGACCACGGACGCTATGATGAGCACGAGCGTCGTCGCTGGCAGAATGAGGTGCCGTGCCACGTCCGTTAGGCGTTGCAGCGGGGACATAAAGCGCCACATCACCGGATCCGACATCCCGGCCGTCGGCAATGTCGGCAGCAGGTAAGCAGCGGCGAGTAGCAGCGCGATGGCCAGCAGGTACTCGGGAACGGACGCCAACGTAAGGGACACGCCCCCGACCGCCCTGTCGAAGAACGAGCCGTGGCGGTACGCCTGCAGCGCCCCCAACGTCACACCTAACGCGAAGGCCACGAGAAGCGCCGTGGCCATGAGCAGCAGCGAATTGGGCAGCGCGTCGCCGAGGACACTGCTCACCCGGCGCCGTTGGAGCATCGACTCGCCGAGGTCGCCGCGCGCCAGGCTTGCGATGTAGCGCACGTACTGTTCGCCTAACGGCCGGTCGAGGCCGTACTGCTCACGAATCCGCTGCGCCATCTCGGGCGTTATGCGTGCGTCCTCACGCAACGCGGCGAATGGCTCGCCGGGGGCCGCGTGCACCAGCACGAACGAGAGCGTGGCAACCAGGAACGCGATCAGAACGCCGAGCAGCAGACGCCGCACCACGAGTGCTAGCATTGCGCCTAACAGTATGCTGTTAGCGACGCCAGGTCCACAAATCGTCTACATAACGCGCTCGTGCGGCGATTACGGCGCTCTCGAGTGTCGCATCACTTTCGAAAGGCAGTGCCCGCGCATCGGCGCGCGCGCGGACGGCGCTGAAAAGCGCTTCGGCGACTTCGTGCAGCGTTG
>DATBKN010000271.1:0-6979 GCA_036555845.1 Gemmatimonadaceae bacterium
ACGAAGACAGTCACGTCTTTCCCACCGTTCGCCGCTCGCAGCAACGCGTCGACGATCGGCGAACGCGACCCCGCGCGATACAGCGCCACTTTGATGGCAGCGACGTCCGGATCAGCCGCTGCTTCCTCGAAAAAACGCACCACGCTCGTCGCGAAATCGTCGTATGGGTGATGCAGCAGGACATCGTGGTCGCGCAGCGTTTCCCAGAACGGCTGCGCTTCGGCGAACGCACGGCGCGGACGCAGCGCCGGAAAGGTGAGCCCTGTCAACGGCAAATCCGCGAGCTGGCGCAGCCCTTCCAGATCCATGAGGCCGGGGATGTCGAATACATCGTTCACGCCGAAGCCGCCGGGCAGCGCCCCCGGTTCCAGCTGCAGCTCACGCAGCAGCAGCTCGCGTGTCGCGTTAGGCATCCCCGCCTCGACTTCGATGCGCACGATCGGCTGATGCCGGCGCTGCAGCGTGCGCTCCTGCACTGCCTGCGCGAGGTTCCCGGCGCGTTGCTCATCGACGCCGAGGTCGGCGTAGCGCGTGACGCGGAAGAGGTGCGCCTGCTCGACGCGCCGCCCGGGATACATGAGCGGCAGCGCGAAGCGAATCACTTCCTCGATTGGGATGAGGTCCGTTGCCGAAGCGACCGGAATAAAGCGAGGGAGCGTCGCGGGAATCGCCAGCTCTGCCAGGTGCTGCGGACCGGCCCCGCCTCCTTCGCGCAGGATGACGGCAAAGCAGAGTCCCTTGTCGGCGACGACCGGCAGCGAATGGCCAGGGGTCGCTGTGACGGCGCGCGGTGTGAGGTAGGCGAAGATCGTGGACTTGAAGTAGCCTCGGCAGTATTCGCGTTCGGCGTCGCTGAGCTCGGCGGCCGTTCGCACGCGCACGCCATGCGCTTGCAGCGCGCGCACGCACGCGCCGAGACAGGCATACTGCCTAACGAGGAGTGCGCGAGTCTGCCGCGCCAGCTGGCCCAGCCGGACCTCCGATGGACTCGCTCCGGGCGATTCGTCGGAAACCTCCTGGCCAGAGAACTTGAGCCCGCCGACGCGAACGGCGAAGAACTCGTCCAGGTTCGACGCCACGATCGCGAGATAGCGCACGCGCTCGAGCAAGGGAACCGATTCGTCTTCCGCCAGCGCGAGGACGCGCTCATTGAAGGACAGGAGACTCACTTCCGAGTCGAGCAGCGGTCCCGCAGCATCCTGCCTAACGGGCTCTTCGCCAGTCGTGGCTTCGCGCCGCTGTTGCGCACGCGCCTCCAGCTTGCCAGCCGAGGGGAGCGCCACGAGAGTGGGAAGCAGCTCAGAGCGGGAGAGCAGCACTAGTGTCGCGAGCGTGCCGGCGTCCTGGATCTGCGCAGTGCCGATTCGCGCGAGTAGCTCCTCGATAGGCACCCATGTGAGGTCGCGAGCACTCGCCTTCGTCGTTCCCCTGTCCACACGCGTGCAGACCCACACTTCCAGAGAGCGCAGCCGCCCTTCCCCCTCCGTCGTCGAGAGCAGTCGCAGATCACCGACGCTGCTGCCAAGTGTGCGTCGCATCGTGAGACGCACCGCGTCTTCGCCGCTTCCTTCAGCGAGGGGGAGCTTCCAATGCGTGCCGTCGCTCAACGCCGCAACGTGCGGGCCGTCCAGCGCAACGACGGCGATCCAGCGTCCACCGCCGACTTTGCGCGCCAGCGCCTCACTCTCGAGCGCGCTACGCAGCTGTTCCCCGCGCTCGCGGCGATCGTGCGTGACTGACCTGAGGGCGTAAAACTCGCCGATCGCGCGCGCGACGCGTTCGGCGCTCGGCTGCCCACGCCGGATCGTGCGCAGCGCCAGCTCGTGGAATGAACGGGCAAGCTCTCCGGTGCGCACTGTCATGATTGCGTACTCGAGCTCGTACCGTGCAGGTCGCCACCAACCACCACTCGCGGGTCGCAGCTGGCGCTCGATCTCGAGCTCGAGCTGCGGGCCTAACGAGGATGGATTGACGATGGAGCGCAGCAGCCGCGTCGCGTCGTTCGTCGCTTGCAACACGGCCTGGACGTCGCCGCCCGGGATGTCGCTGTCGGCACGCGTGACGAACGACTGGCCGTCCTGCTCGGTGACGATCGCGACGGTCAGCTCGTGCCTGTCGTCGGAGCCATGCCTAACGCGGCACATGACGCCGCGAGCCTTGAGGGCGTTGTCGGGTGTGTCGTAGTAGATGTCGCGCAGGAAGCCGCGCGTCACCGGGCCTTCGCGCAGAGCGAGCGGGAGCGGCTCGCTGACCAGCCGCTTGAGCGCGTCGGCCGTTGGGACGTCCCAGCGGCCGTCGGCGCCGTCCAGGCTCATCGCAGCTCCACTCCAACCACGCGCGCCGCCGCTCGGGCGGCGTCGAGCAAGTCGTTTCGATCCGCCCGACGCATACTCACGCGGTATTTGAGCGTGAACATGTTGGGGCCGTTGGGAATAACGCCTATGAGTCGCCAGCGACGAGCGCGCTCTCGCAGCAGCGCGTCTACGACCGGTCGGGTTTCATCGGGACTCGGCGTAAGAACGCGAAGCGAGGACGTGACATGCCCTTTGATGTCTCCCTGCTTGGACGAGAGCTGCAACTCGCTGCGCCAGGCGCTCGCTGCCGATGCGTGCAATGCGTCGCCGTCCTGAGCAACGGATCCGAGCGGCCTCACGTTAGGTAGGCGCGGCAGATGCACCTTCGGTAGCCGCATCAGCTTGCGTATGCCGCCGCGGATCCCCGGGGTCGGCCGCCGAGCGAAGTCCAGCCACCAGAGCACGAGAACGCTGGCATTGAAGACGAATGACGTCAGCAGTCCGATTGTCAGCGCGCCCAACGCCGCCGCGATACCGATCGATATGCAGACGAAGATGTAGACGCCATCCTTCACATCATCGAGCGCGTTTCGGAACCGCAATACGGCGACAATGCCCGCGAGGCTGAAGGCGAGCGCGACGCTGCTCTGGATCAACGTCACCATGCCAGCTACGGCTACCGGCAACAGAACGAGGATTTGCCCCATCGACTGCGCGAAACCGCGCCGCCTTCGCGTGAGCGAATAGGACCACGCTACAGGGATCGAAGTGAGCAGCGCACCGGCCAGCGCGAGTAACGTCACCTGCACTTGCTGCTGCAGGGACTCCGCTGATACGACGCGCGGGACGTTGCTGAGCACCTGAGCAGTTCCACCAGCCCCTGCAGCCAGATCCGCCAGCGATGTGCCGGTGAGGAGGTGCCGGACAGCCGCCGAGTAGGGCCATGCCAGCGCGATGGCTGCTGCCAGCACGATGTAGTACGCTATGATGGCCAGCAGCCGCTTGGCTGCGAGGGACAGACCGCTGCTACCAGCCGCGAGCTCCGTCCTGCGTCCCATGCGTTAGGCTCCTTGCGCGATCGGGCTCCGCAATTTGTCCTGTTCCGAGGCGTCGCTTCGAAGCCGGATAGCGGCTCCCAAGCCACAAGCGAATACTGCCTCGATTGCGCGGGTGTTTCCGGGAACTTTTGGCATCGTGCGGAGCAGTCCAACGCGCACAGTTCCGTCCCGCCGCGAGCGGGCCTAACCATACTGCCGGGGCCGCGCTCCGGCCAGCGTGAGAGCCCCCTCCGACGGACCGCCGGTCCCATCCGACATATCCGCTCGATGTGAACAGGTTTTCCCTTTGACGTTTTGAAAACAGCAACTGCTGTTCGGATGACAAGAATCGAGCGAATCGAACGGAGCGAGAGGCTGAAACGGAGCAGAGCTCAGCGCACGCGCGGTGGCCAGCTACGCTTTTCGCTCATGAAAAAGAACAAAAGCTCTTCGGGAAGTCGTGGGCCACAACCTGTGAACTGCGTTGGCAGCGACGGAATCGACTCCGGCCTTCCGATGTATCCGCTTGATCCGAATGGGTTTTGCCGTTGACGTTTTTCAAAAAAGGTTCTTCACGGAATTCCGGGAACCCCTCCTTTCTTATAGTTGTTAGGGTCTGATCGGCGCTAGCTGCGTTTCGACCGCGAGCGGAACCAATAAAAGGCAATGACGCCGGCCACCAGCTGCAGCGCGCCTAACGCGGATGTGTGTGGAGACGAGACGATCGCGCTCAGTATTCCGATGACAGCCGCAGCCACGAAAAAGGCCGGCATCCAGGGGTAGCCGAGCACGCGATACGGCCGCGGCGCGTCAGGCATCTTCCTGCGCAGCGCGAACACACTCGCCGCGCCGAGCCCAAAGAAGATCCAATCGGCGAAGACCACGCCGCTCAACAGCGCGCCAAGATCGCCTCGCGTGAACGCGAGCAGCAACAACGCCCATAACGTCATGATGACGATTGCGACGTGCGGCGAGCCGAAGCGATGATGCACTCGACCGGCTGCCGGGAAGAACAGCCCATCAACAGCCATCGCGTAGACAATCCGCGAGTTCGCCAGCAGCACCACGTTCACGAAGCCCAGCACCGAAAGCATCGCCGCCACGCTGATCAACGTCGCGCCCACGGGGCCGATCATGCGCGACGCCGCATCCGCCGCGACCGCGGCACTCGCCGCCAGCCCGTCTCGGCCTAACGCGCGCAGATAGATGGCATTGGCGCCGAGGTAGATCGCCACGACGATACCGATGCCGATCGCCAGTGCCCGCGGAATGGTGCGCGCCGGATCCCTGATCTCGCCCGCGACCATGTTCATCTGCTGCCAGCCGCCGATTGTAAAAAGGACCGCGGTGAACGCCGCGGCGAAGCCGCTCAGTAACGATGCACTAGGTACAGGCGCATTGGCCACGGGCGGCGGCGCACCCAGCCTGGCCCAGAGCACGAAGCCGAGCACGATCAACGCACCTAACGCGGCGATCTTGGTGACTGTGAAGACGTTTTGCACGACCGCGCCGGGCTTGACGCCGAGGTAGTTGATCACGGCCATCAGGACGATCGTGATCGCCGCCGTTCCCAGCGTGCCGCCGACAGGCGCCAGATCGACGAAGCGCGACAAATAGCCGGCGAAGCCCATGGCCACGGCCGCAAGTGCGCCTGTCGCTATGCTCAGCAGCACCATCCATCCGTATAGAAATGAGGCCAGCGCGCCGAATGCGTGCTGCAGATACACGTACGGACCGCCAGCCTGCGGCAGCATCGCCCCGAGCTCGGCGTATGTCAGCGCGCCGGCGAATGCGAGCACGCCGCCTAACGCCCAGACCGCGAGGATCCAGTCGCCGCTGGGCAACGCGCGGGCGACTTCGCCCGGCGTGAAGAAGATGCCGCTGCCAATGATCCCCCCGACGACGAGCAACGCGGCCGTGAAGAGCCCGAGCTCGCGGCGCAGCGCGCCGGCCGGCGGGGAGCCCGTCACACGATCAACAGCTCGCGCTGGTACTCGTTAGGTGTGATCAGCAGCTCGCCGCCGGGCGCGCCGGCGACGATCGCGTTCACTTCGCTGCGCAGGCCAACGTCCCCGGCGAAGTACGCCCCCGGCTCGATCGAGAATGCCACGCCCGGGAGCAGCAAGCGCTCTTCGCGCGTCTCGAGGTTGTCCAGGTTCGGCCCCGCGCCGTGCAGCTCGCGCGGATCGATCGAGTGCCCCGTGCGGTGCGTGAACTGATCCGCGAGGCCTCGCTCCCTGAGCACTCCGCGCGCCACGTCGTCAACGTCGGCGCCCTTGACCGTGGAGCCGGCGCGCGTATGCAGGCGCACGAAATCGATGGCGGCGTCGCGCGCGTCTTTCACGTCGGTCCACAGCTTCGCGACGCGATCGCTCGGCGGACCCATCGTCCCCATCCAGCATTGATCCGCCCACACGCTCCCATCACGCTGGTCCTTCGCGAAGAGATCGATGAGGAGCGTGCTGCCTGACGGAATCGGCTCGGAGCGATCGGCGGTCGGCTCGTAGTGTGGGTCGGCCGCGTTCGCATTCACCGAGACGCTCGGGCCATGATCAGTCGTGAGACCCGCTCGCGCGAAGGCCTCGTGTATCCAACGGAAGATCTCGTACTCGGTTGACGGCGTTCCACGGCGTGCGTTGTCACCCGCGTGCTGGAATGCCTCGCGGGCGATACGCGCGATCGTCTCGGCGGCGCGAACGTGCGACGCGATCTGATCAGCGTCGAGTGTGGCATAGAACAGCGAGACCAACTCGCCTGACGAGTGCACCTCCTTGTTTGCCCAGCTGCGCACCAGGTCGAGCACGCCGGCCGGCACACGATCGAGGACGGGCACCGCGTCCCCAGGCGAGTATTCCATGGCGACCGTCTTACCGCGCAGCAGGCGTTCGAGGTGCTGCTCGAGCTCACGCCAGCCGCTGTATTCGATCTTGGCCCACTCGTTAGGCCAGCGCCGCCAGGGCCCGGGCTCGATGCGGTGTGCGATCGCCGTGGGTGTCCCTTCGCGCGGGATGAATCCAAAGACGCGCCGCGTCTGCAGACCCTCGAGACCCAACATGCTCTGCGCGATCGGATTGCAGCCGCGAAAGTCGTATAGCAGCCAGCCATCCAGGCGCGCCTCGGTCAACGCGCGCTGCACGCGCGTCAAGTTCGCCTGTGTCAACATCGCCTGAAGTTAGCTGCGCGGCAGCGGACGCCACTCGGCGCGCCAGCGGCACGCCCCTTCACCGCGCGATTCGCAGCGCACGTGTTCCACCACGCCGCCGCTATTCACGAAGAGTCGTAGCAGCTCGCGCAGCCCGGCTTCGTAGTACGCGCAGCCGGATCCGCGCGGCGCGGAATCGACAGTCACCGATTCTTTGACTTCCAGGAAAATCGAGGAACCGGAGCGCGTCACGTCGCCATTGAAGTAGCGATCGGCGAGCCGCCGGACGTGCCGCGCCGTGAGCGACTTCTTGAACAAGTTCGGCAGGATCCAAATGATGCGACGTTGAACAGCCCCGACCGTCCGATACGCTTCGCCCGCGAGGATCTTTCCAGCCTGCCGAAAGACAGCTTCGGCATCCGGGCGCCGGCCGATCAACTTTGCGAGTGCCGCGGCTTCGTCCAGCGCGGTGCGCTGATTCCTTCGAACCGCCTCGCTGTACCGCT
>DATBKN010000272.1:0-4802 GCA_036555845.1 Gemmatimonadaceae bacterium
GCGGTGCTCGTGGCGATGACGCCCGCGTTCCTGGTGTTCTTCGACTGGATGCGTCCGGAAGGCCACCGGCCCAGCGCGCGCGTCCTCGCCGGTCTCGTGCTCGGCACCGTCGGCATTGCCGTGCTCATGAGCGAGCGGCAGACCGGCAACGGCTCGTTCAGTTTCTTCGGCGCCCTGCTTGTCTTGTTAGGCACGATCGCCTGGGCCGGGGGCTCCATCTACTCCCGCGGCGCAGCGCGGCCGGCGTCGCCGTTCATGCAGACAGCGTCGCAGATGCTGGCGGGCGGACTCGTGCTTACGCCAATAGCTGTGATGCTGGGCCAGTTTCGTGGCGTGAGCATCACGGGGTTCTCGGGCGCCTGGTGGCAGGCGTATGGCTTTCTGGTGCTCTTCGGCGCGATCGTCGGCTTCAGCGCCTACATCTACCTCCTGGCGCATTCGTCGCCGGCCGCAGCCGGCAGCTACGCCTTCGTCAATCCATTGATCGCCGCCTTGATCGGCTGGCTACTGTTGTCCGAGCAGCTGGCACCTCGCACAATCATCGCCTTCGGGATTATTCTCGTGGCGGTGGCGCTTATCGTGAGCAGCAGCCCGCCACCGCCGCGCGTCGCTGGTCAGCCCTGCGTGGACGAACCAGCCGCCGCCTAACGTCGCCCAGCGCATGGACGTACCAGTCGCCGAGTTTCGCCGCGCCGCCGAGCGCCTAACGAGTTGGATCGCCGCGTACCTGGAGAATCCGGAGCGTTATCCAGTTCTCCCCGAGGTGCGCCCCGGCGACATCGCGGCCCGGCTGCCAACCGATCCGCCGGCGCAAGCGGAGCCGCTCGACACGATCCTGGACGACTTCGAGAAAATCATCATCCCCGGAACGACGCACTGGAATCACCCTGGCTTCTTCGCCTACTTCTCGATTTCGGCGTCGGCTCCGGGGATCCTCGCCGAGTACGTCGCGGCAGCGCTCGATATCAACGCGATGTTGTGGAAGACCGGTCCGGCCGCGACAGAGCTGGAGCAGCGCGCCCTCGACTGGCTGCGCAAAATGATGGGACTCGAGGCGGGATGGTTCGGCGTCATCAATGACACGGCCTCGATAGGCACTCTGCTAGGGCTGGCCGCGGCACGCGAAGCGAAACCGCAGCTGCAGATCCGCAATCGCGGCATGGCGGGCCGCAGCGATCTTCCCACGCTGCGCATTTATGCGTCGGAGCACGCGCACTCCTCGGTCGACAAAGCCGTGATGGCGTTAGGCTTCGGCCACGACAACCTCGTTTCCATCGAAGGCAACGACAGATTCGAGATGCGCACCGATCTGCTCGAGCGCGCGATAGCCAACGATCGTGCGCGCGGGATGCTCCCGCTCGCCGTCGTCGCGACTGTCGGAACGACGGGGACGACGAGTGTGGATCCTGTCCCGGCCATCGCGAAAATCTGCGCGCGCGAATCATTGTGGTTGCACGTCGACGCGTCGTATGCCGGCGTCGCCGCGATCGTGCCTGAACGCCGCGACGTCCTCGCCGGCGTCGATCGCGCCGACTCACTCGTCGTCAACCCGCACAAATGGCTCTTCACGCCGGTCGACATCTCCGCCCTGTACACACGGCGGCCGGAGATCCTCAAACGCGC
Organism: Gemmatimonadaceae bacterium; assembly: GCA_036555845.1. Taxonomy (GTDB): domain Bacteria; phylum Gemmatimonadota; class Gemmatimonadetes; order Gemmatimonadales; family Gemmatimonadaceae; genus DASYRX01. The sequence continues at coordinate 1,624 of DATBKN010000272.1, forward strand.
GTTCGCACTGATCCCGGAATACCTAACGACTGCCGAGCAGGACGAGGTGGTCAACCTGATGGATTATGGGGTGCAGCTGGGCCGGCGCTTCCGCGCGCTCAAACTGTGGATGGTCATCCGCGCGTTCGGTGTCGAAGGGATCGCGCAGCGCCTGCGTGCACACATGGAGCTGGCTCGCGAATTCGCCTCCTGGGTCGAGGAGGAGCAGACGTGGGAGCTCATGGCGCCGGTGCCGTTTTCGCTCGTCTGCTTTCGTTATGCGCCGCTCGGTGTCGATCCGACGGTTGTCAATCAATTGAATCAGGCGATCCTCGATCGTGTGAATGCGAGCGGACGCGTTTTTCTCTCGCACACGAAGCTGCACGGGCGCTTCACGCTGCGTCTCGCGATTGGCAACCTGAGAACCGCGCGGCAGCATGTCGAGGAAGCGTGGCGGCTATTGCGTGATGCGGCCGCGGTTCTCTCCGCCGATCTCGATATCGTTACTGCCGAATGGAGCGCCGAGTAGGTCCTCCCGCGCATTGGCACGTCGATCGCTGCCAGAATACAGTAGCCTCGAGTAGCAGCCAACTCAGCCGTTAGATAGCGCACCCCATCGACGGAGGATTCATGTCGCGGTATCACAGTCTCATGATGGCTGCCGTTGCGATGCTCTCTGTCGGCTGCACGGCCAAGAAATCCGACGATGGTCCGCCGCCCGTGGCGTCAGGGCCGAGCGACGCCTTCCTCGATTCGAATTTGACGGCGTTCCTGAACGCGATGAAGACGAAGGATCCGGCACCGGCGATGGCGGCGTGGGCGGACAACGCGATCAGCTATTCGCCTAACATGGCGCCGATCAGAGGAAAGCCGGCGATCGAGCAATACAATAAAGAGTGGTTCGCCAGCGTCGCGCCGGATTCCATCGCGGCGGGACGCGATGGCCTGTTGAGCAGCGGCGATCTAGCGGTGGAGACCGGCTGGTACTACTTCAAAGGGAAGATGTTCGGGCAGCCCGCTGTGGATAGCGGTCGCTACATCAACGTCTGGCAGCGTCAGCCGGACGGCAGCTGGAAGATCGTGCGCGACATGGCGAACAGCATGCTGCCTATGCCGGGCGTACAGGACGCAGGAACAACGAAGAAATAGTCTCGAGGCGAGCCCGAGCGGAACGAGCGTGCAGCGGCGAGTAGCAACTTGGGTTCACATCTTGCGGAGTCAGCTTGCAGAAAGAAACAACATTCCCGCCTAACGACTAGGTATTCCCCATGCATCCCACGCACAACACTATCCCGGAGCACACGCGCTCCCAGGTGATTGAAATCCTCAGCGCGCGTCTCATGGACTCGAGCGACCTCTACTTCCAGGCCAAGACCGCGCACTGGAACGTGAAGGGCCCGAACTTCATCGCGCTGCACAAGCTTTTCGACAAGCTCGCCGAATGCGCCTCAGAGTGGAGCGACCTCATTGCTGAGCGCCTCGTACAGCTTGGCGGCCAGGCTGAGGGCACGGTTCAGGTCGTCACTGAGCGAACGAGCCTCGAGCCGTATCCGCCAACGATCGTCGACGAACACGAACACGTGCACGCCATTTCCGCGGTGCTCGCCCAATTCGGCGAGCTCCTACGCGACGGAATCGAAAAGACCGACGAGCTCGAGGACATGGGTTCGTCGGATCTACTCATCGATGTCGCGCGTGATGTCGACAAGCTCCTCTGGTTCGTGGAGGCGCACCTCGGATCAGAGGTAGCTCACGCGAGTGCGCACAGGCGTGCGCCGGCGCGCGGACAATCCACACGGAGATAGGGTCGTGGCAGACGCATTCGAAGAACGCGAGCGCGAACTGGAACCGCATCGCGTCGAAGAGCAGAACCGCGCCCGCATGGAAGTCGTCGATCGCCTGCGCGACCGCGGAATTCCCGTAAATCCAGGTGACGACGATGTCGAGGTCGCCGATTTGCTCGACGCCGTTGAACGATTCGAGGCAGTCGTTGAGGCGCAAGGCGGTGATTTGTTCGTGAATCGCATCGGCTCGGCGGAGCCTCAGAATCCGGCCTTCGTCCTGCCCGAACGAGAGCCTGGCGAAAGCGCGAGCGATTATCGCGCGACAGTCATCGAAGCGACACGCGTTCTGCGGCGCGGAGACCGCGCAGATTAGCACTTAGCCCTTAGTCGTTAGGTCATAACGAACGCTAAGAGCTAAGAGCTAACGACTAAGGACTAGTCACCCGCTTCCGGCTGTAACCCGGCCGGTATGCGGTGCTCGCCTGTCTTCTGCGCGACCTTCACGCCGAAGCGGCGCGAGATCGCCTGCCGCCACTCGTCGAGGATCTCGTAGAACGTCGGGATCACGACCAGCGTCAGGATTGTCGAGGTGATGACGCCGCCGATGACGGCGCGGCCTAACGGGGCGCGGAAGTCTGCGCCCTCGCCGAGCCCCAGCGCGATCGGCATCATGCCCGCGATCAGCGCGCATGTCGTCATGAGAATCGGACGCAGTCGGATCGCGCCCGCTTCGATCAGAGCCTCGCGCAATGGGAGACCATCCTTCTCACGCGCCCATTTGGCGAAGTCGATCAGCAAGATGGCGTTCTTCGCCACGATGCCGAACAAGAGGATCACGCCGATCATGCTCATGATGTTGAGCGTGTCGCCCGTGATGAGCAGCGCCAGGACGACGCCGATGAGCGACAGCGGCAGCGACATGAGGATCGCGATCGGATCCATGAAGGATCCGAACTGAATGACGAGAATCAGATACATCAGAAGCACCGCGGAGCCTAACGCGATGAAGATCTGGCCGAAGACTTCAGCCTGATCCTGGGCTTCGCCGCCGGCCGAGAGGCGGTAGCCGGCCGGCAGCTGCAGCTTGTCCGTCTCCCTGCGGATGTCGGACAGCACCTCGTTCAGCGATCGTCCCTGCGTATTCGCCTGCACGGACACGACCGGGTCGCGATCGAGATGCTCGATCGCCGCCGGGCCGATGCTCTGACTCACGCGCGCGATCTGGCCGAGCGGCATCATCGTGGCACCGTTCGATCCGTTGACAACGATTGGAAGCTGCACCAGATCGGTCGCGCGGCGGCGCGCTTCAGGGCTCAAGCGCACGATGACGTCGCGCGTCTCGCCCTGAGGATCGACCCAGTCGCCCACGTCGAGACCGGCGAACGCAGGATATAGAGACTGCGCGATCTGCCCGAC